>NZ_JAXCHV010000003.1:0-176771 GCF_035984795.1 Cryobacterium sp. MP_3.1
CCACGCTCAACATGGCTACCCCAACCCAACGCCTCGCCGAACTGCTCACCGCAGCCTAGAAACCCGACCCGTTGCATCCACCACTTGACTTTGCCGGGGAAGAAGGCCTGGATGGGAGCAAAAACCGCTCCCGTGGCCCCAGTGTGCCCGATGCGCGCAGCCCCGCCAATGGCAGAACTGACATGGTTCATCGACTTCCCGCCACCCCGGGGTGACCGCGTACCGCCTCGGCGCCGCCCGGCGAAACCCTCAGGCGCTCGGCAGGGCCTGCGCGAGGTCGGCCAGCAGGTCGTCGATGTCCTCGATGCCCACCGACAGGCGCACGATGTTGGTGGCCACCTCGAGCTCGGTGCCGCGCACCGAGGCGTGGGTCATCTCGGACGGGTAGTTCACCAGCGATTCCACGCCACCGAGCGACTCGGCCAGCTGGAACAGGTGCATCGACTCGGCGAACCGCCGGGCCGCTGCCTCTCCGCCGCGGAACGCCAGGGAGAGCATGCCGCCGAAGGCACGCATCTGCGCCTTGGCCAGCTCGTGGCCGGGGTGGCTTTCCAGGCCCGGGTAGTAGACCTTCTCGATTGCCGGGTGGGTCTGGAGGTACCGGGCGATGGTGAGTGCGTTGCTGCTGTGCCGGTCCATCCGCACTGCGAGGGTCTTGATGCCGCGCACGGTGAGCCAGGCGTCCAGCGGGGCGGACACCGGGCCGGCCGCGAACTGGATGAACTTGACCTTCTCAGCGAGCTCGTCGTCGTTGATGACCAGGCCGCCGCCGATGACGTCGGAGTGTCCGCCGAGGTACTTGGTGGTGGAGTGCACGACGACGTCGGCGCCGAGGGCGAGGGGCTGCTGCAGGGCGGGGGACGCGAAGGTGTTGTCCACGACCACGAGCACGCCGTGCCGGTGACCGATCTCGACGAGGCCGGCGATGTCGCTGATCTTCATCAGCGGGTTGCTCGGCGTCTCCACCCAGAGGATCTTCGTTTCGCCGGGGAGGATCGCGGCCTCGACAGCGGCCAGGTCGCTCATCTCCACCGTCGTGTTGCGCACACCCCAGGCGCCGTGCACCCGGTTGATCAGCCGGTGCGTGCCGCCGTAGACGTCATTGCCGAGCACCACGTGATCACCCGGAACAAGGACCGCGCGCAGCAGGCTGTCCTCGGCGGCGAGGCCGCTGGCGAACGACAGGCCATGCCGGCCGCCCTCGAGTGCGGCGAGCATGGTTTCCAGTGACGTGCGGGTGGGGTTGCCGCCGCGGCTGTACTCGTAGCCGCCGCGCAGTCCCCCGATGCCGTCCTGCACGTAGGTGGAGGTCTGGTAGATCGGCGGGATGACGGCGCCGGTGGTCGGGTCGAACTCCTGACCGGCGTGGATGGCGATCGTGTTGAACTTCTGGTTCTCGGACTGGCTCATGGTGTTATCGCTTTCAGACGCTGAGGTAGGTGAGGAGGTCGTGCCGGGTGATCACGCCGAGCGGCTTGCCGCCGTCGGTGACGAGCAGCGCATCGTGTTCGGCGAACGCGGCGCGCGCCGAACCGACGGGCTCGTTCACGCCGATCAATTGCAGGGCGTCGCCCACGATCGAGCCGACCTTGTCGGTGAGCTGGGCTTCGCCGGAGAACACCCGGCCCATCAGGCTGCGCTCGTCGAGCGCACCGACAACCTCGCCCATCACGACGGGCGGCTTGGCCGTCAGGACGAGCAGCTGTGACACGCTCGCCGAGGTCATGGTCTCGATGGCGTCGCGCACGGTGTCGTTCGGGTGCACATAGACGAACGCCGGGAGGGTGCCGGTCTTGGAGTGCAGCAGGTCGGCGACGGTGTGACCGGCGGGCGCATTCGAGAAGCCGTAACTCCGCATCCAGCCGTCGTTGAAGATCTTGCCCAGGTAGCCGCGGCCGCCGTCGGGCAACAGCACGACCACGACGGCTTCGGCGGGCAGGTCCTTGGCGGCCCGCAGCGCGGCGACGACCGCCATGCCGCTCGAGCCGCCGACCAGGATGCCCTCTTCGAGGGCGAGACGGCGGGTCATGGCGAAGGAGTCGACGTCGGAGACCGCGATGATCTCGTGCGGAACGGCCGGGTCGTACGCACCCGGCCAGAAGTCCTCGCCGACGCCCTCGACGAGGTAGGGCCGACCGGTGCCGCCGGAGTAGACCGATCCCTCGGGGTCGGCGCCGATGATGCGCACGGCGTCGTTCGACACCTCCCGCAGGTAGCGGCCGGTTCCGGTGATGGTGCCGCCGGTGCCGACGCCGGCGACGAAGTGGGTGACCGTTCCGTCGGTGTCGCGCCAGATCTCCGGTCCGGTGGACTCGTAGTGGCTGAGCGGTCCGTTCGGGTTGGCGTACTGGTTGGGCTTGAAGGCGCCGGGGATCTCGCGGGCGAGGCGGTCCGACACGCTGTAGTAGGACTCGGGGTCGTCGGGGGCGACGGATGTCGGTGTCACGACGATCTCGGCGCCGTAGGCGGTGAGAACATTGCGCTTGTCCTCGCCCACCTTGTCCGGCAGCACGAAGACGCACTTGTAGCCGCGTTGCTGGGCCACCAGGGCCAGGCCGACGCCGGTGTTGCCGGAGGTCGGCTCGACGATGGTGCCGCCCGGCAGCAGTTGCCCGTCGCGCTCGGCGGCGTCGATGATGCGGGTCGCGATGCGGTCCTTCGCGGACCCGCCGGGGTTGAGGTATTCGAGCTTGACCAGCACGGTGGCGGACACGCCCTCCGTGACCTTGTGCAGCTTGACCAGCGGCGTGTTGCCGATGAGGTCGAGAATGGTGTCAGCGATTTTCATGATGGGATCCTTACGTCGATCGACGTGTCGCGGGACGATGCAGGCGTGGCCGCCGGCCTGGGTGGGCGGTCCTGGTACCGAGAGTGTGAGTGTGCGGGTCGGCTAGCGAAAGCAGCAACAGGGACACGACGTCAGGGTGATCACTCCTTCACTCTAGTCGCCGCCCGGGAGGCGCGGCCAGCCTGTGAAGCATCTGTGAGATCACAAACCGAGGAAGCCCACGCACCGGTGCATGCGTTCGAATAAGTGCACAGCAAAACGAAAGAGGCCCCTCGTGACCCCTGCCCCGCCCACCGGCACATCCGGATCGTCGTCGCCGAAGCCCGGCGTCAAGCAGCAACGGGCGGCGCAGCGCGCCCAGAAGCTCGAGCAGTACCACCGCGATCAGAAACGCAGCGCCCGCAACCGGCGCATCGGCCTGATCAGCGGGATCACCGTCGCCGTCGCGGTCATCGGCCTGCTGATCACCTCGATCGTGCTCACCCCGCAGAGCGCGAGCTACTCCGCCGGTGGCGACGGAGCCGACATCGACGGTGTGGAAACGTTCGAGAACGCCTCGTTGCACGTGGAGACCCCCGTCTCGTACCCGCAGACCCCGCCCGCCGGCGGCGACCACAATCCCACCTGGCTGAACTGCGGCGTCTACACCGAACCCGTGCCGAACGAGAACGCCGTGCACTCCCTCGAGCACGGTGCCCTCTGGGTGACCTACGACCCCGCCATCTCCGATGACGAGCTGGCCACGCTCAAGCAGGCGCTCCCGTCCACCTACGTGATCCTCTCGCCGTTCGACGGCCTGCCCGCCCCCATCGTGGTGAGCGGCTGGAACGTGCAGCTGCAGGTCGACTCGGCCGACGATGAGCGCATCGCCGCGTTCTTCGAAGAGCACTGGAAGAGCAACAACGTTCCCGAACCCGGCGCGCTCTGCACCGGCGCCTACGATGCCCCCGGAAAGGCGTAGCTCGGCCCGGCGTGCCGCGCTGGTCGTCACGGCCGCGATTGCGGGCGTCGCGATCGGCCTGGTCGGCTTCTCCGTCGGCCGGCTGAGCACCATCGACAATCCCACGCCCACATCGACCAGCGCCGAGGCCGGTTTTGCGCGCGACATGCAGGTGCACCACCTGCAGGGGGTCGAACTGGCCATGATCATCCGCGACCGCACCGAGGCGGCGGATGTGCGCCTGCTCGGCTACGACATCGCCACGACCCAGGCGCAGCAGGCCGGCCAGCTCTACGGCTGGCTCACCGAGTGGGACCTGTCCCAGGCCGGCCCCGAACCCTCGATGACCTGGATGACCCGGCCCGGCCGGTCGGACACCTCTCACGCGCACACCGAGGGAACCCACACCCCGGGCGCCCCGATGCCCGGGCTCGCCACCGACGAGCAGATCGCCGACCTCACCGCGGCGACGGGAGTCGACGCCGAGCGTCGGTTCCTCACCCTGATGATCGCCCACCACCTGGGCGCCGTCGAAATGGCCGAGTCGGTGCAAGATCGTGCCGACAACACCTCGGTGCTCGGTTTTGCGAACTCGGTGATCATCTCCCAGGAGGCCGAAATCACCCTCATGGAGTCCATGCTCGCCGACCGCGACCCGTGACCTCAGCACCAGAAACTCGAGTTTTTCGGGGCTTATCTCACAGCTCGCGAGCCTGCACGGGGGTCTGCTCGGCGTAGAGGGATGCGTAGGTGCCGCCCTCGGCGAGCAACTCCTGGTGGGTGCCGGCCTCGACGACCCGACCGTGGTCGATGACGAAGATCACGTCGGCGGTCACAATCGTCGACAAGCGGTGGGCGATCGCGATGGTCGTGCGCCCACGCGAAGCGGTATCGAGGGCGGCCTGCACCACCCGCTCGGAGATCGCGTCCAGCGCGCTGGTCGCCTCGTCGAGGATCAACACCTCGGGGTCCTTCAGCAGCACCCGGGCGATCGCGACCCGCTGTTTTTCGCCGCCGGAGAGCCGGTAGCCCCGCTCACCGACGACGGTGTCATAGCCGTCCGGGAACGACGCGATGGTGTTGTGGATGTTCGCGGCCCGGGCGGCGATCTCGAGCTCGGCATCCGTGGCCTCGGGTTTGGCGTACCGGAGGTTCTCGGCGATGGTCGCGTGGAAGAGGTAGGTTTCCTGGCTGACGATGCCGATGTGGGAGACCAGCGACTCCTGCTCGAGGTCACGCACGTCGACCCCGGAGAACAGCACCCGGCCGCCCGTCGCCTCGTAGAAGCGCGGGATCAGGTACGACACCGTGGTCTTGCCCGCGCCGCTGGGCCCGACGAAGGCGGCGAACGCGCCGGGTTCGATCGTGAACGAGACCGCGTCGAGGGTCGGCCGGGCGTCGGCGGCGGCATCCGGGTAGGCGAAGGTGACGGCGTCGAACTGCACCCGACCGGTGACCGCGGGTACCGGTCGGGCACCGGGAGCGTCGCTGATGGCGGGGGTGAGGTCGAGGTACTGGAAGATGCGCGCGAAGAGTGCGCTGGAGGTCTGCAGGTCCAGGGCCACCCGCATCAGCCCCAGCAAAGGGAAGAGCAGCCGCGCCTGCACCGTGGTGAAGGCCACGACGGTGCCCGCGGTGATGTCGGTGGCACCGTTCGTGAGCAACAGGCCGGCGACCAGGTAGACGATGGCCGGGATGCTGGACAGGAAGATGCTGACCATGGCGAAGAACCACTGGCCGCTCATCTGCTGGCTGACCTGCAGGTGCACCTGGTTGTCGTTCTCGTGCGCGTACCGGGCGATCTCGGCCTTCTGCCGGGTGAAGCTCTTGGACAGCAGGATGCCCGACACGCTCAGGGTCTCCTGGGTGATCGCGGTCATGTCGGAGAGGGACTCCTGGGTCTTGCCCGCGATGCGGGCCCGGACCCGGCCCACCCGGCGCTGTGCGAAGACCAGGATCGGCATCAGGATCAGGGCCACGATCGTCAGCTGCCAGTTGAGCAGCAGCATCGCCACGAACGCGGCGATCACCGTGACGGCGTTGCCGAGCACGCTGGAGACGGTGTTGGTGAGCACGCTCGCCACTCCGCCGACATCGTTCTGCAGCCTGGACTGGATCACGCCGGTCTTGGTGCGGGTGAAGAAGCTCAGCTCCATCGCCTGCAGGTGGGTGAACAGCCGCACTCGCAGTTCACCCATCACCGAGTTGCCCACCGTGGCGGTGAGCCAGGTCTGCCAGACGCCCAGCAGCGCGGTGGTGAGATAGGCCGCGATCATCAGCGCCACCAGCACGGTCAGCCGCTGTAGGTCCGGGCCGCCGGAGGGCGGGAACAGGCCCTCGTCGAACGCGCGCTGGATCAGCAGCGGCGGCAGCACCGACAGTGCCGCGGAGATCAGCACCAGGATGACGGTGACGGTGAGTTTCCGGGCGTGCGGGGCGAACAGGGCCCGGATGCGGCCGAACAGGTTGGGAATCTCGGGCGCTTCGGCGTTCTGCGCCTTCTGGGCGGCCGGGTCGTCACCGCTCACGCGGTTGCGGCGCCCCCGAAACTCTTCAGGGGGACGTCCGCCCCCGCCGTGCGATCCGCTCATGGTCTCACTCTAAGACAGCGGACCGGCCCCGGAAATCCGGGACCGGTCCGTCGCAGCCGAGTCCAGTGCCGGCCCGGCCACGTGCGGAGGCTAGCCCTTCGTGGAACCTGCCAGCAGGCCACGCACGAAGTAGCGCTGCAGGCTGAAGAAGACGATCAGTGGAACCAGGATCGAGATGAAAGCGCCCGCCGTGAGCAGGTGCCAGTCCTGGCCCCGGCTACCGGTGATCTCGGCCAGCAGCTTGGTCATCGGCGCCACCGCGCCATCCGCGAAGATCAGCGCCACGAGCAGGTCGTTCCAGACCCAGAGGAACTGGAAAATGGCGAAGGATGCGATCGCCGGCATGGTCAGCGGCAGCACGATCCGGAAGAAGATCTGCCCGTGACCGGCGCCGTCGACCCGCGCCGCCTCGATGACGTCGGCGGGGATCTCAGACACGAAGTTGTGCAGCAGATAGATGGCCAGCGGCAGAGCGAACATCGTGTGTGCGATCCACACCTGCGAATAGCCGCCGGCGTCACTGATCGAGGAGACCACCGGGAAGCCGAAGATCTCACCCCGCGAGAAGAACTGCAGAAGCGGCACCAGGGCCATCTGCAGCGGAACGATCTGCAGCGCGAAAACCGCGATGAACAGCACGTTCTTGCCGCGGAAGTTGATCCAGGCGAACGCGTAGGCGGCGAGGCTGGCGATGATCAGGGGCAGCAGCGTGGCCGGCAGGGTGATCGCGATCGAGTTGATGAACGCGCCGGCCAGGTTCAGCTGGCTGTTGCCGGCCTGGAGCACCTCGCTGTAGTTGTCCAGGGTGAGGCCCCAGTTCGAGAAGAGCGTCCACCATCCGGTGGTGCGCACCTCCTGGGCCGGGCGGAACGAGGAGACGAAGAGACCGAAGGTGGGCACCGTCCAGAGCACAGCGATCACGAGCGCCGCGATGGTGGCGCCCCGGCTGGTCAACCGCTTCTTGGTGCGCTTGGCCGCGGTGAACTCCCCGCGGCGTTCGCCGCGGCGGAGCTGGTTCCTGGTGTTCTTGTCGACGGGGAGCTCCACCGGAAGAATCGCGCTCATCGGATTTCCCTCTGCTTCTGAATCTGGCGGGCGTTGTAGACGACGATCGGAAGGACGAGCAGGAACAGGATCACGGCGAAGGCGGCGGACCGGCCCTGCTCGAAGTTCTTGAACTGCGTGTACATCTCGTTCGCGATGACGCTCGTGTCGTTGGAGCCTGCCGTCATGGTCCGGACGATGTCGAAGACCTTGAGGGAGGCGATGGAGATCGTTGTCAGGACAACGATGAGGGCGCTGCGGATGCCGGGGACCGTGACGTTGGTGAACTTCTGCCACGCGTTGGTGCCGTCGAGTTCGGCGGCCTCCAGCTGCTCGGCCGGCACACCCTTGATGGCCGCGGAGAGCACCACCATGGCGAATCCGGTTTGCACCCAGATCAGCACGACGATCAGGAAGACCGTGTTCCAGGGTGCGACGGCGAGGAAGTCGACGGGGTTGCCGCCGAGCCACACCACGATCTGGTTGAGCAGGCCGATCTGATTCTGGTCGGCCGGACGCGCCGTGTAGATGAAGCGCCAGATGATTGACGCCCCGACGAAGGAGATGGCCATGGGCATGAAGACCATGATCTTGAAGTACTTCTCGCCGCGGCTCTTGTCGATGAAGACCGCGTAGGCCAGGCCGGCGATCGTCGATACGAGCGGGGTGATGAGCACCCAGACGATCGTGTTGAGTACGGTTCGGATGGCCTCGGGTTGCGTGAACACCCAGATGAAGTTGTCGAAGCCGATGAACTCGGTTCCCCGCGAGTTCATGAACGCCTGCACCGTGGTCTGGATGGTCGGAATGACGAGGCCGACGATCAGGAGCAGGATGGCCGGCGCGAGAAAGCCGAAGAGTTGGAAGAGGTAGCCGGCGCCGGAGCGCGAGCGGTAGTCGACGATGAAGAAGACCCCACCGAGGACGGCGGCCGCGGCGATGGCCCACCAGTACGATCCGGCAGCGACCAGGATCAGCAGGGGTGCGGCGATGCAGACGGCGAGACGGATGACGGTGTAGACGGTGCCCGTGCGCGGGGCTATTTCGACGAAGAACAGGATCGCGGCCACCAGGGCCGCGAACGCGAGAATGATGATGGGGACTTGAACCAGGGGCGGCAAGTCAGCCAGCCAGGCAAGGAATGCCGACATGTGAAACCTCTCGAGTACGACTGCGGACTCACAGTGTTTTGCTGGTGGGGCGGAAAAACCACCGCCGCGTACACCAGTAGGGGGTGCGGGTCGCCCTCCTCAGAGGACGACCCGCACGGTTGGGCTGTTAGACGAGCCGGTTGTCGAACCGGACTAGTTGGAGGGCCAGCCGGCTTCGATGCTCGTGAGCACCTCAGCCGTCGGTGCTCCATTGATCCAGTTGACCATTCCCTTCCAGAAGGTGCCGGCGCCAACGGAGCCGGGCATCAGGTCGGAGGCGTCAAAGCGGAAAGTGGTTTCCGAGTCCTGGAGGATCTTGATGGCTTCCTGCAGGATCGGGCTCTGCGCGTTGGCCGGGTCGAGACCCGAGTTGGCGCTGATGACCCCGCCGAGGCTGACGCGGCTGTTCGCCCAGTCATCGCTCGAGAGGTACGTCTGCACGGCCTGGGTGTCTGCGTCGTCGGAGAACGCTCCGACAATCTCGCCACCACCGGTGACAGCCTGGCTGCCGGCCTCCTGGGCCGGGGTGATGAAGGCCCACACGTCACCGTCGGGACCGACCTCGCCGCCGGCATCCGTGATGAAGCCGTCGAAGAAGGATGCCTGGTGGTGCAGGGCGCAGGTGCCCTCGGCGAGCGGCGTGGCCACGTCACCGAACGCGATGCTGTTGATCGAGCTCACGTCGCCGAAGGTGGCGTTGACGTAGGACGGGTTCAGCAGGATCTCGCCGACGGAGTCGAAAGCGGATGCGATCGCCGGGTCCGTGAAGGGAATCTCGTTGGCAACCCACTTGTCGTAGGTCTCAGCGCCGGCCTCACGCAGAACGAGGTCCTCGACCCAGTCCGTGCCCGGCCAGCCGGTTGCGTCGCCAGAGCCGAATCCGGCGCACCACGGGGCGGTGCCGGTCTTCTCCTGGATGGTCTTCGTCACGGCGAGGAGCTCGTCCCAGGTCTCGGGAACTTCGACACCCCACTCGGTGAACTTGGCCGGGGAGTACCAGACGAAGCCCTTGACGCTGGCCATCAGTGGAGCGCCGTAGAACGTGTCGCCGACGGTGCCGTACGCCTTCCAGTCGGAAGACCAGAACTCGTCGACGTTGTCTTCAACGGACGAGGGGGCCGGCTTGAGGAAGTCGCGACTGGCGAGGTCGGCCATAAGGCCGGGCTGCGGGAAGATCGCGAGGTCGGGAGCGCTGCCGCCCTGAGCACGGATGGCAATCTGAGCTTCGAATTCCTTCGACGCCTCGTACTGGATGTCGATGTCGTTCTCTTCTTCCCAAGCCTTCCACGACTCTTCGAGAAGCTCGGCCTCGGTGTCAGCGATGGTGCCGTAGACGGTGACGACACCGTCACCCTCGGCTCCGGCTTCGGCGCTCGTGCTGCCGGGACCACCGGAACAGCCGGCCAATGTCAGCCCGGCGATCGCGACCATGGCGATGGGTGCTGTGATTCGGCGGTGGAATGACCGCATTCTTCCTCCTCGTTGAGTGGTTGCGGTGTGCCGGGATCCCCCGGACAAACACCAAGGTGCTGCAGGAACTGCTCGTCGTGCTGGAAACGGTTGCACAAGGAACCGGTTCCACACCACAAAGTACGGCACAGATTCGTTCGACACAAGCCCAAAATGGTCACAGATTGACAAAGATCGCGCTCTCATGCCAACGGCGCTTCACACCGGTCACACTTCGGTGTCGAATTTCTGGAACCGATTCCAGCCCGGCCGCCGAGGAGATATGGTGGCCAGAGCGGTTCCAACGACGGGGAGGCTGGCATGAGCGCAATCGCGGATGTAGCACGCCTGGCCGGCGTCGCCAAGGCCACGGCCTCCCGGGCGCTCAGCGGCCGGGGCTACGTGTCGGACGAAACGCGTCAGAAGGTCGTGGACGCCGCCACCCTGATCGGCTACGTCGCCTCGCCCAATGCGGCCAGCCTGGTGACCGGCCGGACCAAGAGCATCGGCGTGATCATTCCGTTCATCAGTCGCTGGTTTTTCTCCGAGATCCTGGAGAGCCTCGAGCAGTCCCTGCTCGCCGAGGGCTACGACATGACGCTATACAACCTCCCCGCCCATTCGGCCGAACGGGAGCGGGTCTTCGATTTCTTCCTCGCCCGCAAGCGGTTCGACGGTGTCATCTCGGTGGGCGTCGAGCTCAGCGATGCCGAGGTGGAGCTCCTGCACCGGCTGGGCCGTCCTCTGGTGGGCATCGGCGGTGAGATCCCCGGCGTGCACACCATCGCGATCGACGACATCGCGGCCGCGCGCCTGGCCACCGAACACCTGATCAGCCTCGGGCACACCGACATCCGTCATGTCGGCGGTGATCAGGTTGACCAGATGGACTTCGCCGTGCACACCAAACGGCTCACCGGTTTCAACACGGCCATGCACGCCGCCGGCCTGTCCACGGATGGCCGCTTCGCCCCCTGCGCCTTCACGGTTCCCGGGGGGTACGAGACCGGTCTGGCACTGTTCGGCAATCCGCACCGGCGGCCGACGGCGGTCTTCGCAGCGAGCGACGAGATCGCGTTCGGTCTCATCGTCGCGGCCAGGGAGCTCGGCATCCTGATCCCGTCCGAGCTCTCGGTGATCGGTATCGACGGCCATCCGTACGCCGAGATGTTCCGGCTCACCACCATCGAACAGCATCCGCGGAACCAGGCCAGGATGGCCGTGGAGTCCCTGCTGGGTGCGCTCGAGCAGCCGTCGGCGCCGGTCACACCCGGGCTCACCAGGGCGCCGACCAACCTGGTCATGCGCTCCAGCACCAGCGCACCCCGGTGACCCGGCTCATCAACTGTTGCCCGTTCGGACATTTGCGGCCGGCACGCCGGGCGCAAGTGTCCGCAGCGGCAACAGTTGGGGTGGTCACCCCAGACCGTCAGCGGCACGGGTTAGCCTCGAGGGGATGATTTCCGACCCCTCAGGCGACGCCGGCGCCGGCACGGACCGGGATGCCGCGCCCCGGGCATCCACCCGGTACGCACCCCGGCGCCCGTTCGACCTGGCGGCCACCATGGCCCCGCACAGTCGCGGCCGCGGCGACCCCACCGCCCGCACCGATGCCGCCGGACTCTGGCGCACCCAACGAACCCCGCTCGGACCGGCGACCCTGCTGCTTCGGCAGGCCGCCGACGGCGGCGTCGACGCCAAGGCCTGGGGACCGGGCGCCGAGTGGTGCATCGCCCAGGTGCCCGCCCTACTGGGCGACGACGACGACTGGACCGGACTCGACCTCGGCGGCCACAGCGCTCTGGCCGAGGTCCGCCGCCGCAACCCCGGCGTCTGGCTGGGCAGCTCCGGGCTGGTCTTCGAGGCGCTGATCCCGGCCATCATCGAGCAGAAGGTCACCACTCTCGAGGCCCACCGGGCCTGGTACGGGCTCATCCGCCAGCACGGCGACGCGGCCCCGGGCCCCGCACCAGCGGGGATGATGGTCTCCCCCGGACCGGAACGCTGGCGCCTGGTGCCGTCGTGGGACTGGCACCGGGCCGGCGTCGATCCGCGCCGCTCACGCACGGCCGTTTCTGTTGCGGCCGTGGCGGCATCCCTCGACCGGCCCGTCGACGCCGTCACGGCCTCACGACGGCTGCAGTCTCTGCCCGGCGTCGGCCGTTGGACCGCCGCGGAGGTGACCCAACGCTCGCACGGTGACCCCGATTCGGTGAGCGTGGGCGACTATCACCTGGCCGCCCAGGTGGGCTGGGCCCTGACCGGATCCCCCGTCGACGACGACGGCATGCTCGAGCTGCTCGAACCCTTCGCGGGACACCGTCAGCGTGTGGTGCGCCTCATCCTGGGCAGCGGCTACCGCGCCGGGCGCCGCGGCCCGCGCATGACCATCCAGGACCACCGCTCGCACTAACCGGGCCGGCCGCACACGCTGAATGGGCGGTCACCGGGGCTCGGAGGCCGGGCCCGGCGCCGCCATCCGGTCCGGCGGCGTTACGCGGTGCGGTGCGGCCATCCGCTCGCTGACCTCGACCCTGTCGCGCAGGATGGCGACGGCGCGTTCGAGGGTGTCGACATCGTCGCCGGGCAGGTCGGCGAAGTAGGGCAGCAGGGCGGCGACCAGCTCGGTGCGCCAGGCGATCAGAGCCGCGACACCAGCCGGGGTGCTGGCGATGAGGCTGGCCCTGGCATCGTCGGGGTCGCCGGCGCGTTCGACCCAGCCTCGGTCGACGAGGCTGCCCACCAGCTTGGTGGCGGTGGGCTGCGAGACCCGACTGCGCTCGGCCAGGTCGCCCAGGCGGATCGGGCCGCTGGAGAGCAGCACGCTGAGGGTGCGCCACAGAGCGGGCGATTCCGTGCCGCGCGCGGCGCGGGCCGCGACGCGGGTGAGCCGGTGGTTGACGGACACGAGGTCCCCGAGGATGTCAGGAAGTGCTGCGGGCATCCCCCCACCATATACAGGCCGAATCGCCCGCGACCCGTGAGAAAAGCCCCAGAAACTCGAGGGTTTTGGTGCTTTTCTCACAGTTCGCGGGTTAACGGCAGCGGGCGCCGCATCCAATGGATGCGACGCCCGTGCGAGCAACTAACCCCTTGCGGGGCGAGATTACTTGAGGGTGACGGTGGCGCCAGCGGCCTCGAGGGAAGCCTTTGCCTTCTCGGCAGCTTCCTTCGCAACGCCCTCGAGGACGGCCTTCGGCGCGCCATCGACAACGGCCTTGGCCTCGCCGAGGCCCAGGCTGGTGAGCTCGCGCACAACCTTGATGACCTGGATCTTCTTGTCGCCAACGGCGTCGAGGATGACGTCGAACGCGCTCTGCTCTTCGACCTCTTCGGCAGCGGCGGCGGGGCCAGCGGCTCCGGCGACGGCGACGGGTGCAGCCGCGGTGACCTCGAAGGTCTCCTCGAATGCCTTGACGAACTCGGAGAGCTCGATGAGGGTGAGGCCCTTGAACTGCTCGAGCAGCTCTTCAGTGGAAAGCTTTGCCATGATTTTTCTCCTATTAGTTTCTTAGTTACTCACCGCGGTACAGGCAGATGCCTAGTTCGCGGACTCCTGCTTTTCACGCAGCGCTTCGATGGTGCGAACAGCCTTCGACAGCGGTGCGTTGAACAGATATGCGGCTCCGAACAGCGAGGCCTTGAAGGCGCCGGCAAGCTTGCCGAGCAGAACTTCACGGGACTCGAGGTCGGCGAGCTTGCCTACCTCTGCGGCGGTCAGGGGGTTACCGTCGAAGTAACCGCCCTTGACAACCAGGAGAGGGTTTGCCTTGGTAAAGGCACGCAGCTTCTTCGCGACGGCGACAGGGTCACCGTGTACGAAAGCGATAGCGGACGGACCAACGAGCTCCTCGTCGAAAGACGTGATGCCGGCGTTGTTGGCCGCGATCTTGGTGAGCGTGTTCTTTACCACGGCGTACGTGGCGTCCTCACTGATGGACGTGCGCAGCTCCTTGAGCTTCGCAACAGTGAGTCCGCGGTACTCGGTGAGCAGAACGGCGGTCGAGCTCTGGAATTTCTCCTGCAGCTCGGCGACCGTTGCTTCCTTGTTCGCCATGGCGCTCCTCTAAATATTCATGTGCCGGTAGCCCGGGGCGCAGACATGAAAAAAACTCCAGCGCAAGCGCCGGAGCTGAGACCAGTTTGACTGGCTAACTTCGAACACCTGCGCGGGCCGTTCACGTGAATGAACCTTCGATCGCTTTTCCATTTCTGGGCAGCGACAACCGGCGGTCTTTGGCTGTTCCCCACCATACGGGATTTCCCAGGCGGTGCGCAAATCGGGCCGACGTCCACCCGGCTTCGCAAACTAGTTGACAAAGGTCCACTATGTATTTATAGTTGACATCTGTCAATTATCTAGCTGGAGATCCATGTCACGCCGTTCTCGCACCACCACTCCCCCGAACCGGGCCATCACGGCCGACGGTTCCATGACCAAGCGCCAGGTCCTCGAGGCCCTGTCCGGCCTGCTGCTGGGCATGTTCGTGTCGATCCTCGCCGGAACCGTGGTCAGCACCTCGCTGCCGATCATCATCTCCGACCTGAAGGGTGACCAGTCCGCGTATACCTGGGTCATCACCGCCACCCTGCTCGCCACCACGGTGTCCACGCCCATCTGGGGCAAGTTCGCCGACCTCTTCAACCGCAAGCTGCTCATCCAGCTGGCCCTGGCCACCTTCGTGATCGGCTCGGCACTGGCCGGCTTCTCGCAGGACACCGGAACCCTCATCGGCTTTCGCGTGCTGCAGGGCCTCGGCGCCGGCGGACTCGCCGCGCTCAGCCAGATCATCATGGCCGACATCATCAGCCCCCGGGACCGCGGCAAGTACGCCGGCCTGTTCGGCGGCGTCATGGCCCTCGGCACCGTCGGCGGCCCGCTGCTCGGCGGCGTGGTGACGGATGCCTTCGGCTGGCGCTGGAACTTCTTCATCGCCCTGCCCGTCGCCATCGTGGCCATCGTGCTCCTGCAGCGCACCCTGCACCTGCCCCCGCGGGTCAAGCGCGTGGTGAAGATCGACTACCTCGGTGCCGTGCTGATCGCCGGCGGCGTCTCGCTGCTGATGATCTGGGTCACCCTGGCCGGCAACAACTTCGAGTGGGCATCCGTCACCTCGTTCGTCATGGTCGCCGCCGCCGCGCTGCTGCTCGTCGCTGCCGTGATCGTCGAGTTCACGGTGCCGGAGCCGATCATCCCACTGACGCTGTTCAAGAACCGCACCTTCACCCTCGCCACCGTCGCCAGCATCTCGGTGGGCGTGTCGATGTTCGGCACCTCCGTCTTCCTCAGCCAGTACATGCAGCTGGCCCGCGGGGCCACGCCCACCCAGTCCGGCCTGCTCACCATCCCGATGATGGGCGGCCTGCTCATCTCGTCGACGCTGTTCGGCACCCTGATCAGCCGCACCGGCAAGTGGAAGGCCGTCATGGTCTCCGGTTCGGTCCTCGTCGTCGCCGGACTCCTGCTGCTCGGCACCCTGCAGTACGACACCAACCTGATCCTGGTGGGCATCTTCATGTTCGTGCTCGGCGCGGGCCTGGGCATGGTCATGCAGAACCTGGTCCTGGTCGTTCAGAACTCGATCGAGGTCACCAACCTGGGGGTGGCCACCAGCGCCGTCACGTTCTTCCGCAGCCTCGGCGGCACCATCGGTGTCTCGGTTCTCGGTTCGGTGCTCGGCACCGTCGTGGCCCAGAACATCAAGGACGGCATCGGCACCCTCGCGCCGGCCGACCAGGCCATCGCGGTGAAGACGCTGGGCTCCGGCGTCATCCCGCACGTCAACACCCTGCCTGACGCCATCCGCGTCGTCGTCGAGTCGGCCTACGGCACCGGCGTCGGTACGGTCTTCCTGCTCGGTGTGCCGCTGGCCGTGATCACCCTGGTGATGGTCGCGCTGATGCCCAACGCGTCGCTCGGCACCCAGACCGCCATCGCCCTGACCAAGGCCCAGGCGGCGAAGAAAGCACCCGAGAACCTCGAGGACAACGACCTGCGCGAACTCGAAGACGCCGAGGACATGCTGATCGAAGTGGGCGCTGCCGCCGCCGGCCTCACCCCGGTGGGCCTGGCCCACCCGACCGGCTCGATCCGCGTGCAGCCCGGCGCCGACCCGTCGGAAAACCCGAGCACCGGTCGCTAGTGTGATGGTCATGACCGACCACGGCGAGCTTCCCCCGGTCGCCGAGCCCGGCGTCACGGCCGCCCTGTCCCCCGACACCGCGACCGAGGCCGCCGAGGCCTTGGCCGACGTCGAGGAGCAGATGATGCAACTGGCGGCCTACGTGCGCGGCGCCCTGCGCGACTCGGCCCTGCGCATCGACCCGGCGCTGCAACCGTTCGGCCTCAAGATCCTGCGCACCCTGCGACGCTGCGGACCCACGCACGCCAGCGCCCTGGCCGAGTCGCTCGAGGTGGACCGCAGTGTGATCAGCCGTCAGGCCCGGCTGCTCGAGGACCTCGGCCTGCTCGAGCTGGCCGCGGACCCGGCCGACGGGCGCGCCAGGTTCCTCGCGGCAACCCCGTTGGCGATGGAGAAGATGGCGGCCGTGCCGGGAGGCGACAAGAGCCTGCTGCACGGCCGGCTGGCCGCGTGGCCCGAAGCCGACCTGCAGCAGTTCGCCCTGCTGCTGAAACGGCTGAACTCCCCCGACGGCACAGCGTAGGTCAGGCCAGGGGCAGCGCCACGCGGAAGCTGGTGCGCCCCGGCCGACTGTGCACCGTGACCTCGCCGTCGTGGGCCAGAACCACGGCCTGCACGATGGCCAAGCCGAGACCGGTACTGCCGCCGGTGCCGCGGAACCTGGAGCTGTCGCCGCGGGCGAACCTCTCGAACAGGGTCTCCTGCAGGTTCTCCGGGATGCCGGGACCGTCGTCGGTCACGGTGACCACGGCGTCTGGCCCCTCGACGCCGAGCGCCACCTGCACCCGGGTGCCCGCGTCGGTATGCACGCGGGCGTTGGCCAGCAGGTTAGCGAAAACCTGGTGCAGGCGCGGCCCGTCGCCTGCCGCCAGCACGGGCTCTTCGGGCAGGTCGAGGTCCCAGCTGTGGTCCCGGCCGGCCGCATGGGCGTCGCTGACCACGTCGACGAGCAGCATGGTGAGGTCAACGGGTTCCCGTTCCAGCTCGCGGCCCTCGTCCAGGCGGGCGAGCAGCAGCAGGTCTTCGACGAGACCGGTCATCCGCACCGACTCCGACTCGATGCGCCCGAGAGCGTGGATGGCGTCGGGCGGCAGTTCCTGGCCGCTGCGTCGGGTGAGCTCAGAGTAGCCGCGGATCGACGCGAGCGGGGTGCGCAGTTCGTGGCTGGCATCCGCCACGAACTGGCGCACCTTGTTCTCGCTGGCCTGCCGGGTTTCCAGGGCGATGTCGACGTGGTCGAGCATCCGGTTCAGCGCTGAGCCCACCCGGCCGACCTCGGTGCGCGGATCGGTGTCCGCGGCCGGAACCCTGTCGACGAGCAACACCTCGCCGCGGTCCAGCGGCAGTTCGGAGACCCGGGTAGCCGTGGCCGTCACCCGCTGCAGCGGACGCAGGGCCAGACGCACGATCGCGGTGGCGAGGAACGCCGCCAGCACGAGGCCGGCCAGCGACACGACGGCGATGATGAGCGCCAGCTGGGTGGCGGTGCCGGTCACCGAGGACACGGGCAGACCGACCAGGTAGAGGGCGCCGGTGCGCGCGGCCTGCGCGAGGACCCGGTACTCGCCCACGTCGCCGCCGAGGTCCACACTGAACGGGACGGACGTGCGCCCCTCCTGCACCGCGGCGTCGAGTTCGGTGAGCAATTGGGTGATCTGGTCGTTGTTCAGAGCCACGACGGCACCGGTGTCGTCGGTGTAGCCCGCCGTGACGGCGCTGCCGTCGTAGACCAGGGCGAGGGTGCTCGGCGGTTGAGAGGGCCCGTTGAGGACCTCGCTGGCCGTGGGCGTGCCGGCGTTGAAGTCGGTGCCGGTCGGCCGTCCACCGCCGACGACCACGCTGGAGCGCTCGGCCACACTCTCCACCTGCTGGTCGAGGCCGTCCATCAGGTTGGCGCTGAGAATGGCCACACTCACCACCCCGATGACCAGGCTGACGAGGGCGAGCAGGCCCACGACGGCCACAACCAGTCGGCGGCGCAGGGTCCAGGGCGCCCGGCCGCTGCGGGTCGGGATGATGGGGGTGTCGCCGACGGATGCTCCGGGTTTCATCAGGCGATCTTCAGCATGTAACCGGCGCCGCGCACGGTATGGATCATCGGCTCGCGACCGGCGTCCACCTTCTTGCGTAGATAGGAGATGTAGATCTCCACCACCGACGACTTGCCGCCGAAGTCGTAGCTCCAGACCCTGTCGAGGATCTGGGCCTTGCTGAGCACCCGGCGCGGGTTGCGCATCAGGAAGCGCAGCAGTTCGAACTCGGTGGCGGTCAGCTCGATCTGTTCGCCGGCGCGGAACACCTCGTAGCTGTCCTCGTCGAGGGTGAGGTCGCCCACGGTGATGCGGGGGTCGCTGGAGTCGGAGACGGCCATCGTGGAGCGCCGGATCAGGCCGCGGAGCCTGGCGACGACCTCTTCCAGGCTGAACGGCTTAGTGACGTAGTCGTCGCCGCCGGCGGTGAGACCGGCGATGCGGTCGTCGAGCGAATCCTTGGCGGTGAGAAAGAGCACCGGCGTTTGGTAGCCATCCGCCCGCAGCCGCTGGAGCACCTGCAGACCATCGATGTCGGGCAGCATGATGTCGAGCACGATGGCGTCCGGCCGGAACTCGCGCGCCAGGGTGAGCGCGGCCCGGCCCTCCCCGGCCGTGCGTACCTCCCAGCCCTCGTAACGGAGGGCCATCGAGAGCAGGTCGGTGAGAGTGGGTTCGTCGTCGACGACGAGCACCCGGATCGGGGAGCCGTCGGCCTTGCGAAGGCGCGGTCCGTGGGTCGGCTGCTCGTTGCTTCGGGTGCTCATGATCCGAAGTATCCCCGCCTTTCCTATGAACCGGCTATGCGCCGCCCACGACGATCCTGAGAGAGCGGGACCCTGCGGCCTTCTGGGCGAATTCATAGGCAGGCCATAGTGCGGCCATAACCGGGCTCCTTAGCTTCGAAGCAACGGCGGGAACCTCCCTGCCACCGGACTGGAGAATCGATGTTTGTCACGTATCTGCGACGAGAGCTGGCGGGTCGCCGCAAGCAGACCGCCATCGTCGCCATCGGCATGGCCCTCGCCATCGCCCTGGTCATTATCGTCAACGCCGTGTCGAGCGGAGTGCAGCTGGCACAGTCCACCGTGCTGGCCTCGGTCTACGGCGTCGGCACCGACATCACCGTCAGCCAGACCCCGGCCGCGCCCACCGAGGGCGAAGCTGGCGCCGGCGGGCCGGCGAACTTCGACTTCGGAGCGGATGCCGGCGCCACCGCCGACGGGACCACCACCGTCAGCCAGTCCAGGCTCTCCGTCGACCGGGGCACCACCGCGTTCGACGCCACGGCGCTGGACACCGTCGGCGGCATCGACAACGTTTCCGCCGCCGCCGCGACCCTGTCGCTGAGTAACACCACCTTCGATGGAGCCCTGCCCGATTTCTCCGCCGGCACACCGCCGACCGGGGACGACGCCGCCGGCGGAACCGCGCCCAGCGGTGGACCCGACGGTGCCGGCGGCAGCTCCTTCAGCGTCGATTCCTTCACCGTGCTGGGCCTGGACCCGGCCGCTGAGGCCGTCGGGCCCCTGTCGGCCGTGAGCCTCACGGACGGACGCAGCCTGGAGAGCACCGACGCCGGCACCAACGTCGCCGTCCTCGACGCCGACTACGCCACTACCGCCGAACTCGTCGTGGGCGACACCGTCGTCATCGCGGGCACCGACTTCACCGTGGTCGGCCTGGTCACGGCCTCCTCGGCGGATGCCGCCACGGCCTCCAACGTCTACATCCCGCTCGACGTCGCCCAGACTCTGTCCGGCCTGACCGATCAGGTCACCGACATCTACGTGCAGGCCGCGTCCTCCACCGACATCGAGCAGATCCAGGCCGACGTCGAGACCGCCCTGCCGGAGGCCACGGTGCAGACCCAGTCCGACCTCGCCTCGAGCGTGTCAGGGTCACTCTCCAGCGCCGCCGACCTGGTGAAGAACCTCGGCCTCTGGCTGTCGCTCATCGTGCTCGCGGCGGCGTTCCTGATCGCCATCCTGTTCACGATCTCCGGCGTCACCCGGCGCACCCGGGAGTTCGGCACCCTCAAGGCGATCGGCTGGTCGAACGGCCGGATCGTGCGCCAGGTGGCCGGTGAATCCCTGGTTCAGGGCCTGATCGGCGGCGTCGTCGGTATCGCGGTCGGCCTGGCCGGGATCCTGGTGATCAACCTCGCAGCTCCCACCCTCACCGCGGGCGCGGCCACCACCGACCCGGCATCCGCCATGGGCGGCCCCGCCGGCCCCGGCGGCAGTGGCGGCGGATTCGGTCAGGCCATGGTGGAAGCCACCACCTCCGACATCGTTCTGCAGGTGCCGGTGACCCTGTCGGTCATCCTCATCGCCGTCGGTCTCGCCGTGCTCGGCGGTCTGCTCGCCGGCGCGATCGGCGGCTGGCGCGCCTCGCGCCTGAGCCCCTCCGAGGCACTGCGCAGCATCGCGTGACCCCCACCGTCGAATCCATCACCAGAAGTGAGCTCCCATGTATGAACTGACCAATGTCACCAAGAAATACGATCAGGGCAAGCGCTCGGTCACGGCCCTGAACAAGGTCACCCTGTCCATTCCGGATGGGCAGATGGTCGCCATCCAGGGGCCGACCGGCGGCGGCAAGTCCACGCTGCTGCAGATGCTGGGCGCCCTCGACCGGCCCACCGAGGGCACCATCGCGTTGGGCAGCTCTGATCTGTCCAAGCTCGGCCAGGGGCCGTTGGGGGAAATCCGGGCGCGCGAGATCGGCTTCGTGTTCCAGGGTTTCAACCTGATCCCCACCCTGACCGCGCAGGAAAACGTCGAGACCGCGCTGGCGCCGCTCGGGGTTCCCACGGCGGAGCGCATCTCGCGGGCCGCGGCGGCGCTCGACTCCGTCGGGCTCGGCGAGCGCGGCAGCCACCTGCCCGCCGAGCTCTCCGGCGGCCAGCAGCAGCGCGTCGCGATCGCCCGCGCCCTGGTCAAGGAGCCCACGGTGCTGCTGGCCGATGAGCCCACCGGGAACCTCGACGAGCAGACCCGTGACGAGATCATGGACCTGCTCGAGGGCCTGTGGCGGGCGAAGGGGCTGACCCTGATCGTGGTCACCCACGATTCGGCTGTCGCCAAGCGTGCGCAGCGGCGTCTCCTGATCAAGCAGGGTGTGGTCAAGGACCTCGGCTGAGATCCGAGCCGAGCGATCGCGCTGAGTCGGCGGATGCCATCTGGAATCCGCCGGCTCGGCGTCAGGCCGGTGGGACCACCGTCGGGCGCCCGTCGACCCAGTCGAGCTGCAGAACGCTCATCCCCCGGTAGACGTACGCCGGATCCCAGGAGTGCACCACGATCCGGTCACCACCGGGCTGGCCCGGGCCCGGGGAGACCACGTCCTGACCGCCAGGGCCGAGATAGCGGTCGCCGGAGCTCTCCGTACTGAAGAGCGGTTCGGCACCGTTCGTGTAGGGACCCTGGAGTGTCGGCGCCGTGGCGAAACCCATGGCGTAACTGTCATCGGCGTAACTGTTCGCCGAGTAGAAGAGCACGTACTCGTCATCATGGCGGATCAGGATCGGGGCCTCCACCGCGGTGCCGTGCCAGTCCTCCGACTGCTTGATGAGCCTGGTCGGTTCGCCGGTCAGTGTGCGGCCGTCTGGCGAGAGCGGCGACAGCTGCAGCCAGGTATCCAGGGAGCAACAGTTGCCGTCGTTCTTCCAGAGCAGCCACCTGCTCCCGTCCGCATCGACGAAGGCGCCGGCGTCGATCGCGCCGCCCTCGCCGGTCGGGCAGATCAACGGCAGCGTCGAAGTAGCCACGAACGGTCCGGTGGCCGATGCGGCGCTGGCGACGCCGATGCACTGCAGTCCGGAGGCCCTGTCGGCGGCGGTGAAGTAGAGCAGGAAGGTGCCATCGGGACCGGAGGTCACCTCCGGCGCCCAGGTCCGCCCGGTGTCGGCCCAGTCCGGGAGGTCAGGGAGAACGTCGCCGTCCTGCACCTCCCACGACCGGAGGTCGGTGGAGGTGGCGAATTGGACATTCGCGGTGAGCGAATTGGTGGCGTACGCGTAATAGGTGTCACCGACCAGCAGCACATCCGGGTCGGGAAAATCCTGGTCGATTGCGAAGGCTGCCGGCACATCGGTTGCGGCGGCATCCAGAGACCCGGCCGGCCCACAACCGCCCAGGAACGCCACCGCCGCACACGCGAGGACGGTGGCGCCGGCCCGCCGCAGATTCACCCCTTCACGCCCGAGCTGGCGACACTCTCAACGATTTGCTTCTGGGCCAGCGAGAACAGCACGAGCACCGGGACCGAAGCGATGACCGCGCCGGCCATGACGATACTGAAGTGGGTGGAATAGGCGCCCTGCAGTTGGGACAGGCCGGGCTGCAGGGTGAGGTTCTCCGGGCTCAGCAGAACGTAGATGGGCCACAGGAAGTCATTCCAATTGCCGAGAAAGGTCAGAATGGCCAGCGTCGACAGCGCGGGCTTGGCCAGCGGCAGCACGATCTGGAGGAAGATCCTGATGTCCCCGGCCCCGTCGATACGCGCGGCTTCCTCGATCTCGGTCGGCAGCCCGACGAAGAACTGGCGCAGGAAGAAGATGCCGAAGGCACCCGCCGCGCCGGGGACGGAGACAGCCCACAGGGTGTCGAGCCAACCGAGGTTCTGCACGATCAGGTAATTGGGAATGAGGAAGATCACCGGCGGCACCAGGAGGGTGCCGATGATGAGCCCGAAGATGAACTTCTTTCCCGTGAAGTCCAGCCGCGCGAGCGCGTAGGCACCCATCGAGGCGGTCACCAGCACGATCACGGTCTGCAGCGTGGCCGCGACGAGGCTATTGAGCAGCCAGCGGAAGATCGGCTGCTGGCCACTGGCCAGAGTCCCGTACGCGTCGACTGAAAACGGGTTCGGAAGGATCGAATACGGATTCGAGATGACATCGGTGTCGGTCTTGAATGAGGTGATCACGATCCAGACCAGGGGAAGGATGATCGTGAGGGCGACAATTGTCAACGCCGCGTACAGGGCACCACGCCGAAGTCGTGCGGGTCCCGACACCCGTCGCGGAGTGAGAGTAGTCATCGATGATCCTTAGGGTTTGTCCCGCTGAAGGCGGAAGTTGATCACGCTGATGATCGCCAGGAAGGCGAAGAGCACGTAGCTCATGGCCGCCGCTGCCGCCATGTTGTTCTGCGAGAGCCCTTGGTCCGAGATGTACATGATCGCCGTGCGGGTCTGATTGGCCGGCCCGCCCTTGGTGAGCAGGTAGGACTGCCCGAACATGTTCGCGGACGCCAGGATCGTGGTGGTGCTGACAAAGAGCATCACCGGCCGCAGTCCCGGCAGGGTGACATTCCAGAACTTGCGGATCGCCCCCGCACCATCGAGCGCGGCCGCCTCGTAGAGGTCGGTGTTGATGCCCTTGAGACCGGCGAGCAGGATGACGGCGTTGAACCCCAGGGTCCACCAGACGGTCACGCCCACCAGCGAGACCCACGCCCACGGCACATCCACGGTCCAGGGGATGTCGGAGGGGAGACCGATCAGGCCGAGGAGGTGGTTGATCACGCCCGACTGCGTGTCGAGCATGTACTTCCAGATCACCCCGATCACCGCGACACCCAGAACGAACGGCGCGAAGAAGATCGCCCGGAACGCGGTTCCGCCCTTGATCTTCTGGTTGAGCAGCAGCGCGACACCGAGGGGGATCACGAGCAGGAAGGGAACGCTCGCCACCGTGAAGATCCCGGTGGCACCCAGGCTCTGCCAGAAATCGCCGAAGAAGACCGAACCCGGCGTGACGAGATCAATGTAATTCTGCAGCCCGATGAACGACTGCTCGGTTTTATAGGGGCTCCAGTCGGTGACGCTGATCCAGACTCCGAAGACCGCCGGACCGACCACGAAGGTAGCGAAGAGAACGAGGAACGGAGCCAGGAAGGCATAGGCCGTCCAGGTTCGCCTGCGGGTCCCCGACCCCCCGGCGCTCGCGCGCCGAGGGGCAGGGGTCGGGGTCGGGGTCGCCACGGCGGTCGGGGGGAGGGGTGCCAGACTAGTCACCGTACTTCGCCTCGTTCTGCTTCAGGATCGCGTCGGCCTGCTTGGCCGCGTCGTCGAGAGCATCCGCGGGTGATTTCTTGCCGGTCAGCGCCTCGTTGAGCGCGGTGGTGATGAGCGCGTTCGCGGCGGTGATGCCCGGCGCGCTGGTCTCGTAATGCGCGTAGGGAAGCTCGTCGATGAAGGTCGCGAGGTTGGGGTACGCCTCGATCAGGGCGGGGTCGTTACGAACGTCGTTTGCTGCGGGCAGCTCTCCGGTTTCGGCCCAACCGCTCGAGTTCTCGTTCATCCACTTGACGAAGGTCGCTGCCGCGGAGGTCTTGTTGGCGTCCTGGCCCTTGTTGTTCAGGAACATCCAGTGGGTCGAGCTCGACCAGACGGCCTTCTCGGTTCCGATCTGGGGAACCGGTGCCGCTGTCCAGTCCAGCGCGTCGAACGCCTCATTGGTCGTCTGCCAGACGCCATTCCAGTTGTAAGCGGTCTGCCCGGAGAGCAGGCCCTTGATATTGCCGTCCTGGGCCACATTCGCGGGGCTGTAGCCCTGGTCGATCAAATCCGTCATGTGAGTGAGGGCCTGCACGCCGGCCTCGGAGTTGAAGGTCGCCTTGGTCACATCCTCGTTGTACAGGTCCCCGCCGAACTGCCAGAGCAGGGACTGGAACTCGAAGGTGCCGGTGAAGACGTAGCCGTCGACCCACTCGCCCTGGATGCCGGCCGCCTTGAGTGTCTCGAGCGCGGCCATGTAGCCGTCCTTGTCGGCGGGTACCGTCGCGGGGTCGATTCCGGCGGACTTCAGGACGTCGTTGTTGACGTAGAGGCCAAGCGGCGTCACGCTCCAGGGAATCCCGTACTGGCTGCCGGAGTATGCGCCGGCGTCCATCAGACCCTCGGGGAAATCATCGGCGGAGTAGCCGAGATCGTCGATGATGGCGTCGGCCTCAAGCAGGAGACCCTGCGCCGCGTAGGTGGCGACATCGTCACCGTGGGCGACGGCCACGTCGGGGCCCTTGCCCGCCTTGATGGCCAGCGGCATCTTCTTCGAGATGTCTCCCCACTCCATGGGAACGTTCTTGACCACGATGTTCGGGTGCTCGGAGTTGAACTCTTCGACGAGTTTCGGTACGAGAACCGGGGCGGCGCCGCCCGTCCACCCATTCCAGAAGCTGATCGTCACGTCGGGACCGGTGTAGTCCGCGCCGGACACGGCTCCACCACCGGCACTCGTGCCTCCAGTGCTGCAACCGGCGAGGGCAACCCCCATTCCAACCGCCAAGGTTGCGGCAATCGCGCGACGCGCGAATCCTTCCTTCATGGTGCTCTCCTTTGAGTAGTCGCCGACTCGCGGCGATGAATGAGTCGGATCAGGTGCCCGGCCGGTGCCGGACCGGGTGATGTGTTCAATCCGGCACGGCTTCAGAAAGCGGATGATGCGACGGGACAAATTTACAGCGCTAGAAAGTCATCCGTCAAGCTTCCTTCGCATCACGACGCAGACGGGCAGACGGCTAGAGTCATGGATGAAACCCTCACGCGCCCCGCAGCGCCGACTCAAGGAGCAGCAATGGCCGGAGTGCGACTCCAGGACGTCGCCGTTCACGCCGGCGTGTCGATGAAGACAGTGTCGAACGTCGTGCACGACCATCCCCACGTTTCCGCGGCGATGCGGGAGCGGGTTCAACGCGCCATCGATGATCTGGGCTACCGACCGAACGCCCTCGGCCGACGCCTGGCCACCGGACGCACGGGCCTCATCGCACTCGCGTTCGCCGATGTGCGCCTGGCCTACTTCTCCGAGCTGGCCAGTCTGGTCTCAGCGGCAGCCGCCTCAACGGGCGCCGGCTACCGACTGCTCCTGGAGGAGACATCCGGCACCATCGACGGTGAGCGGGCCGTCCTCTCGTCGAGTGAGGCGGGCCTCGTCGACGGCATGCTCTTCCAACCCTCGATGATGACGTCCACCGAAGTGGCCCAGCGCCGCAGCGACATACCCATGGTGCTGCTGGGCGAGGGCGCGGCGCCGATCGGTGTCGACCACGTGATGATCGACAACGTCGCCGCCGCCAACCGGGCCACGCGCCACCTCAGCGCCCTCGGACGGACCCGCATCGCCTTCGTGGGTCACGAGGAGAGCGGCCAATCCGCCACATCCACGCAGCGACTGATCGGATACCAGCAGGGGATCGAGGAATCGGGGCTGGTCCTGGATATGTCCCTGCTCATCCCCACCCGGGCCATCGCGCCGGCCGAGGCCGCGCGTGCCGTCGGAGCAGCACTGGATCGCGGTCTGCGATTTGACGGCCTGGTCTGCCGAGACGACCTCGCAGCGATCGGCGCCTTGCGCGCTCTCCAGGAACGCGGCATCCGGATTCCCGACGACGTGGCCGTCGTGGGCTGGGACGATATTTCCTTCGCGGCCGTCACCTTCCCGAGCCTCACCACGATCGCTCCGGACATGCCCGCACTGGCCCGCGTCGCCCTCGAAATGCTGGAAGAGCGCATCATGGGCTACACCGGCCTGGGGCGCCATCGCCTGGTGGATTTCGACCTCGTCATTCGGGAAAGCGCGCCAGCACCAACCAACGGTTGAACCGTCCGGGCCGACGTCGACGGCATCAATTCAGTGTGCGGATTTACAGCGCTGCAAATTCAGTGCATGATGGAGGACATGAGTAGCACCGTCGATCTCGCGCCCGCCGTCTTTCGCGCCAGCCAGCAGGACGGGCGCTACCCGCGCCCCCAGCTCGTCCGCCCCGCTTGGACCGAACTGTCCGGGGACTGGGGCTTCGCCTTCGACGACGCCGACATCGGTGTGGCAGCCCGTTGGTTCGCCGACCCGCAGTTCGATCGAACCATCCAGGTTCCGTTCCCCTTCGAGTCCGCCGCCTCGGGTATCCACGACACCGGGTTCCACCCGGTGGCCTGGTATTCGCGGTCCTTCGACGACAACGACCTGGCTCGCGCCGGCTTCGTCACGGGCCGGCGTCTGCGCGTGCACTTCGGCGCGGTCGACTATCGCGCCAGCGTTTGGGTCGACGGAACGTTTCTCGGTGAGCACGAGGGTGGGCACACCCCCTTCTCCTTCGACATCACCGACGCGGTCGTGGCCGGTGTGGCCGAGCACTCCATCGTGGTCAGGGCCGAGGATGATCCCCTCGACGTGACTCAGCCGCGCGGCAAACAGGATTGGCGCGTCGAACCGCACTCAATCTGGTATCACCGCACCAGCGGCATCTGGCAGCCGGTCTGGCTCGAGTCGACGAACCCCCTGGCCGTCACTCTCGTGCACTGGATACCGGACCTGCCGAATGCGACGGTTCGGGTTCGGATCGATGTCAGTCGACGACCCACGCCCGGCACGACGGTGGCCCTCAGCCTGAGCGTCGACGGTGATCCCCTGACCCAGGCGACGGTAGCCGTCACCGCGACGACCCAGGTCTTCACCATCGCGCTCCCGGCTCAGGTGAACGGTCAAGCCTACGAAGAGCTGCTGTGGACCCCGGAGTCGCCACGGCTGATTGATGCCACTTTGACGGTACGCACCGGTTCCTCGCCGGACACGCAGGGGACGGCTGTGGATGTCGTACATTCCTATTTCGGCCTTCGCTCGGCGGCGATCGCTCGCGGCCGGTTCCTTCTGAACGACCGGCCCTACTATGTGAGGTCTGTTCTGCAACAGGGATACTGGCCCCAGTCGCATCTCGCCAGCCCCTCGCCAGAGGCCCTGCGCCGGGACGTCGAGCTCATCAAGGAACTCGGTTTCAACGCGACCCGTGTGCACCAGAAGATCGAGGACCCCCGTTTCCTCTATTGGACGGACCGGCTCGGCCTCCTCGTCTGGGGCGAAACCCCCGGCGCCTTCGAATTCGGCGCCACGGCCGTGCGGCGCATGGTGGCGGAGTGGACCGAAGTCGTGGAACGGGACCTCTCGCATCCGTCTCTCGTGACCTGGGTGCCGCTGAACGAGAGCTGGGGCGTGCAGCACATCGCCCATGACCCCGCGCAGCAGAACTACGCGCGGGCACTCGTCGCGCTCACCCGCACGTTGGATCCGTCCCGCCCGGTGATCTCCAACGACGGCTGGGAGCACATCGACTCCGACATCCTCTCGGTGCACGACTATGAATCCGTCGGCGACACCCTCCGCGAGCGTTACAGCGACGACGACGCAAAACGCAGGCTTCTCAGCGACCTCGGGCCCGCGGGGCGCCGTCTCCTTCTCGCCGGCCAGGAGATCGGTGAGCGGCCCGTCATGCTCACCGAATTCGGCGGCATCTCCTTCGCCACCCACTATGCGGACAGTGACGCCTGGGGCTACTCGAGCGCGCAGACCGCGGACGACTTCCTCGAGCGTCTTGACGCCGTCGTGGCGGCGATCCACTCCAGTTCGTTCCTGGCCGGGTTCTGCTACACCCAACTGACCGACACCCTCCAGGAGACCAACGGACTGCTCGACGACAACCGCAGGCCCAAGGTGCCCATGCACCTGCTTCGCGCCATCATCACGCAGACCGCACCCGACGGGCCCCCGCTCGGCTAGCGCGCCTCCTGGCCGCAGGTGCGCGCGGGTGCGACAGAACGCCCCGGACGATTCCTCGTCCGGGGCGTTCTTGGGGGTTATGCCAGGTTATGCGCGGCGGAACCGGCGGGCCAGCAGCAGGCCGGCACCAAGGAGCATCGCGAGGACACTCGCCGCAATGGCCGGAACGCTCCAGGTCGAGACGCCGGTTTCGGCAAGCTCACGCGTTGACGCCGCGGGGGTGGGCGCCGTTGCGGCTGCCGGCGTGACGGCAGTCGCTGTCGGGGTGGGCGTGACGTTCGCCGGCGGCACGATCGGTGCGGGCGTCTCGCTCACCGACGGCACGATCGGCGTGGGCGTGGGCGTCGGCGTCACCGGCGGCACAGAAGGCGTGGGCGTGGGCGTCGGCGTCACCGGCGGCACAGAAGGCGTGGGCGTCGGAGTCACCGGCGGCACGACGGGTGTGGACGGCGTCGTCGGGGTCGGGCAGGCGACAGTCTTGTCGGCGAAAGTGCGGTCATACCCGTCGTGCGTGCCGAGGACCACCGAGTAGGTGTGCGACGTCTGTCCGTCCAGTGCGATCGTCGAGGAATAGGTCTTGCCGAACTTCACCGGCGCCGAGGCGACGCCGTCGATGGTGACGGTGACCGTATTCGGCGTGGCGTCGGCCGCAACGGCCGGTTTGCCGCCGCTGGCCGGCTTCGCGGCGATCACGTTGTAGCTCTCGAATTTCATCGACAGCGACGTGCAGTCAGCGGTCACGGCCGGAGTGTGGGCGAACGCCGGCACGGCAGCGCCTCCGACGGCGAGGCCGCCGACGAGAAGAACGGAACCGAAGATTGTCGCGGCTTTGGTAGGGATCGTGGTCATTTTTCTTTACCTCATGGGTCAGTAGAAATATGTATGCGCGCACACTCGGGTGAAGGCGCGGCAGTACTACGAATTGCGCGCGCCGAATCGCTCGGCGGGGCGCGCTGAAGGAGGCCCGGGACGATGCCCCGGGTGATATGGACGCGAGTGGGCGTGGGTGGGCGCCTCGATGACATCGTGGTGCACTACGACCGCCTGCTATCGGCCACCTGTCCACTGTTAAGTGGCTGGTGTAAAGGCCGATCGGGCCTACTCGCTCTCGGCCTTTTGGATTGGCGGCCGGTCCCCCTTTATGAGGACAAGCCTAGGGAAGGCGGCCCGTATTCCCTAGGAAGTGCGCACCCCCAGTCCGAGTCAGCTTGGGATTTCCAACCCATCATCCGTTCCCTCGGGCATCGGCCCGGCCGCACAAATCCGAGCTCTGCGTGCGGCAGAATGGGCAGGTGCCCCATGACTTGCTCGCCCTGTTCGACCTGGGCGAGGAGACCGGCGACATGCTCGCACCGCCCGTGCCGGCCGCGCCCACCGCGCTGCCCGTGAGCGCCCACCTACTGCGCATCGTCGCCGACTCCACCGACAGGGTCGCCTGGCTGCGCGCTCGCAGCCAGGGCATCACCGCCACGGATGTCGCCAAGCTCGCCACCGAGAAATCCGTGCACAACGCGGCCAGGGAGAAGATCAACGGCAGCGGCTTCGGCGGCAACCCGTACACCGACCACGGTCGGGCCCGGGAACCCGAGATCGCGGCCTGGGTGCTGGCGAACTACGGCATCGAACCGAGCACCAACCTGTTCCACGCCGCGGGTCAACCCCGCCACCTGGCCACTCCCGACGGCCTCGGCCTGGCGGGCAACGGGGTCTTCGAGCTCGCCGAGATCAAGACCACCAGCAAGCCCTGGCGCAGCATCCCCCGCTCCTACCTGCGGCAGATCTGGTGGCAGCAGTACGTGCTCGGCGCCGACCGCACCCTGCTGGTGTGGGAGGAGCACGATAACTTCGTGCCTCGCAACGCTGTGCCGGAGTGTCGCTGGATCGACCGGGACGACGACCAGATCAGGATCCTGGTGGGTTTCGCCGACAAGCTCATCGATTTGCTCAACCACCAGCGCGAGCGCGAGCGTGCCGCCGCCCCGCCACCCTACGACTACGGCCGCTGAGCCGGCCGGGAAGACGCCAGGATAGTGGCGCAGAATAGGCACATGCCCTTTTCCCCGGTTATGCCCACCTCCATGCGCGCCCTGGTCATCGACCGCACGGGCGGTCCCGACGAACTCCACGTGGCCGAGCTGCCGCTGCCCATCGCGGTAGGCGACGAGCTCCTCGTGCGCGTTGTGGCCGCGGGCATCAACCCCATCGACGCGAAGACCAGGGCCGGGTCCGGCGCCGCGGCCGCGATCGGCGGTTACCCCACGGTGCTCGGCAATGACTTCAGCGGGGTCGTCGTGCGCGCCCCCTACGACGCCTGTGAGTTGCAGCCCGGCGACGCCGTATACGGCATGGCCCGGCCGCCGCGGATCGCGGGCAGCTACGCCGAATACCTCGTGGTGTCGAGCCTGTCCGTCGCCCGCAAGCCCGCCGCGGTGAGCCATGTCGAGGCCGCCGGCATCCCGTTGGCCGCGATGACCGCCTGGGGCATGGTGAACCTCGCCGAGGCCGGCCCCGGCCAACGGATACTCATCCACGCCGGCAGCGGCGGCGTCGGCCACTTCGCCGTGCAGTTCGCCAGGCACCTGGGCGCCCACGTCATCGCGACGGGCTCCACGGCCTCGATCGAGTTCCTGCAGCGCCTCGGCGCGCACGAGGTGATCGACTACAGCACCACCCGGTTCGAGAAGAACCTCACGAACCTCGACAGTGTCATCGACCTGATCGGCAATGTGCACGATGACACCGGCACTCGCTCGCTCGCGGTGCTGCGGCCGGACGGCCTGCTCGTGAACGCCCCCACCGGCAGCTGGCCCACCATGCAGGCCGACGCCGCCGCCGCGGGAGTGCGCGCCACCGGCTACAAGGTCGCCGCCGACGCCCGGGTGCTCGACACCATCACGCCACTGATCGACAACGGCAGCGTGCGGGTGAACATCGATTCGGTCTTCGATCTCGAGGACGGCGCCGCCGCACACCGGGCCATCGAGGGCGGCCACACCCGCGGCAAGATCGTGTTGCGGGTCTCCGACGCCGACGAGAGCGCCGCGTGACCGGCGTAGGCGGTTCCGCGGCCGCCTCGGTTCGACCGGACGGCCCCTCGGTGGTCTGGTTGCGTGATGACCTGCGGCTGGCTGACAATCCAGCCCTCGCAGCCGCGGTCGAACGCGGCCGGCCGCTCACGCTGATCTATCTTCTCGACGAGGTCTCCCCCGGGATCCGCCCGCTCGGCGGCGCCGCCCGCTGGTGGCTGCACCAGAGCCTGGTCTCTCTGGCCGCCGACACGGCGGCCCTCGGCGGCCGCCTCATACTGCGCCGTGGTGCCGCGGCAACCGTGATCGCCGAACTCGTCGATGAACTCGGCGCCGGCGCGGTGTTCTGGAACCGCCGATACGGCGCCGCCGAACGCGACGTGGACACCCAGATCAAGACGAGCCTCACCGAGGCCGGCGTCGTGGCGCACAGCTTCGCCGGCTCCCTGCTCTTCGAACCGTGGACCATCCGCACCGGCGGCGGCACCCCGTACACGGTGTTCACCCCGTTCTGGCGAGCCTGCACCGCCGGCCCACCGCCACGGGCGCCCTACCCCGCACCGACATCGCTCGATCTGCCCGGTGACACCGACGCAGCCGGCGCCACCCTGCCCTCCGACGACCTCGACTCGTGGGAGCTGGAGCCGCGCCACCCGGACTGGGCCGACGGGCTGCGCGAGGCCTGGACCCCCGGCGAAGGCGCCGCCCAACAGCTGCTCGCGGCCTTCCTCGACGACTCCCTGCCGCGGTACGGCACCGAACGCGACGTGCCGGCGCAACAGGCCACCTCGAGGCTCTCGCCCTACCTGCGCTGGGGCGAAATCAGTCCGCACCAGATCTGGCACGCCACCGACGTCGCCCGGCGGGGCCTCACCGGCGCAGCCGCCAGCAGCGCGACCCGGTTCCTCACCGAGGTCGGCTGGCGTGAGTTCGCCTACCACGTGCTCTTCCACGCACCCGATCTGGCCACGGCCAACCTGCGCCCCGGCTTCGACGCCTTCCCCTGGCCGCCGCTGGACGAGCGCGCCCTGCAGGCCTGGCGAAAGGGCCGCACCGGCTTCCGTCTGGTGGATGCCGGCATGCGTGAGCTGTGGCGCACTGGCAGCATGCACAACCGGGTGCGCATGGTCACGGCGTCGTTCCTGATCAAGAACCTGCTCATCGACTGGCGGCTGGGCGAGCAGTGGTTCTGGGACACCCTCGTCGACGCCGACCCGGCCAGCAACCCGTTCGGCTGGCAGTGGGTGGCCGGGTCGGGGGCGGATGCCGCGCCGTACTTCCGGGTCTTCAACCCCGAACTGCAGGCGGCCAAGTTCGATCCCGCTAACGAGTACGTGCGGCAGAACGTGCCCGAGTGGGGCACCGCGGCCTACCCGCAGCCCATCGTCGACCTCGGCGAAACCCGCCGTGCCGCCCTGGCCGCCTACGAGCAGGTCAAGAACTCGCGACCTGTGAGTTAAGCCCCAGAATCTCGCGATTTTGGTGCTTTTCTCACGGCTCGCGGCGCTTTCTGCAATGTCGGTGGTAGGTGAGACGATCTCACCATGAGTAACCCCGACCAGGCAGTACCGCCCGCTCCGGATGATGACCATCACTCTCCGGAGTCCGCTCCACCTGGCTGCACCCCCGCCCCGGCCGACCCGGCCGAACCCGGGCCCACGGAAACCAGCTCGCCCGAATCCACCGCGACCGAACCTGCCGCGACGGAACCCGCTTTCGAGCCATACGTCCCCAACCCGTCCCTGGACGAGTTGGTCTGCTCGGAGCTGGCCCGGCGCACGGAACTGATCGCGGCCGAGGCCCGCGCCATCGCGCACGCTCAGGCCCGGCAGGTCGAGTTGCTCGTGGATCTGCAGGGCTGGAGTGAGGACCCGCAAGTGTCCTCCCGTTTGCACGGCAACCCGGAGAGCATCCGGCTGGCCGACGTGAATGCGGCCACCCTGACCGACGATCAAGCCCGCGCGGCCGCCTACAACCGGTGGGACGACCGAGACGTGGCCCGGCGCACCATCGTGAGCGAGACCGCCTGCCTGCTGCACCTGGCTGAACGCACGGTGGAACACCTCATGGACGAGGCCCTCTGGGTCATGTCCGCTCCGGCGACGTTCGAGGCCCTCTCTAACGGAGAGATCAGTTACCGGCACGCCACCGTGCTCATCGACCAGATGCGCACCCTGCCCGACGAGGACCACGCGACGTTTGAAGAGAAGGTGTTGCCGGAGGCCAAGCGGCTACCGGTGGGCCGGTTCAAGGACAAGGCCCGCCGATTGCGGGAGCGGCTGCACCCGGAGTCCATCGTGACCCGCACCACGAACGCCCTGACCGAACGACACAGCCGGTGGGAGGCGGCCCCGGACGGGATGGGCTGGTTGCACTGGTACGGCACCGCCCACGACACCAAGGCGGCCTTCGACCGGATCAACTCCATGGCCGGGAGCCTGAAGAAACTCGGCGACCCCACCCGAACGAACACCGGCGCAGGCGCAGGCGCAGGCGCAGGCGGTGCTGCCGGAACCAGTGCCGCTGCCGGCGCTGAAGCGGGCGCTGGCGGGAACGCGGTCGGGGACGAGGAACAGCAGAAGCGCACCCTGGACCAGCTCCGCGCCGACATCACCCGGGCACTGCTACTGGACGGGATCACCCCCGACGGGATGGGCGCCGGGATCCGCGGCACCGTGATGATCACCGTTCCCGTGCTCACCCTGCTGGGCCTGGACGAAGAACCCGCCACCCTCGAAGGCTACGGACCGATCTCCCCGGAAGCCGCCCGGGAAATCGCCGGACACGCACCAAGCTTCACCCGGCTACTCACCCACCCGGAAACCGGGGTAGTGCTCTCACTGGGCAAAACCCAACACAAGAACACCAAAGCCATGAAAAAGTACCTGCGGGTGCGCGATGAAACCTGCCGGTTCCCGGGCTGCTCCCGCCCCGCGGTGACCAGCGACGTGGATCACACCGACCCCTGGGCCGGCGGCGGCAGAACCGACTGCGACAACCTCGCGCACCTCTGCGAACCCCACCACCGGCTCAAACACCTCTCGCAGTGGAGGGTGACCCAGGAACCGGGTGGGATCCTGCTCTGGACCTCCCCCGGAAAACGCAGCTACCGCACCGACCCCGCCAACCCGATGGGACCACCACGACCCCGACCACCAGTCGTGGGACCGAAACCCCGGAAACGGCCCGCCGACGAGAGCTACCTGATGCCCCGGCCGCGGCCGACCCCGAAGCCGACCCCACCGGCGCCCGACAACCCGCCGTTCTAAGCGACTCACAGTCGCATCAGGATGTCCGCGTCGTCAGGCTCAGCGCGAGTAAACAGGCTCGACCAACGAGATGGGGACGACAGGTAGGCCCGTCACGGCTTCGTGACGCCCACGTATCCGCTAGAGGGCGCGCTCCAGCACGTAGTCGTCTTCGTAACGCTCGCCCACCAGGAACCGCTTGATACCCACCTGTTCGAAGCCGTGCTTGCCGTAGAAGCGCAGGGCTCGCTCGTTCTCCTGGTTCACGCCGAGCCAGGAACCGGCGGCCCCATGCTCCCGGGCGGCCTCGAGGGTGGCCGCCATCAGTGCGGCGGCCGTGCCGCTGCCGTGCGCCTCGGCGCGCAGATAGCATTTGCTCAGCTCGGCGGTGGGGCGGATCCGGATCGCACCGGCGGCATCCGCGTCGTGCGGTTCACCGAAGACGAGCATCGTGTAGCCGGTGAGGGTGCCCGCGCCGGTTTCGGCCACCAGCAGGAGCCGGTCCGGGTCGGCGAGGAAGGCCTCGAAGTTCGCCGGGGCGAGCACACCCGCAAGGAACGCGGCGATGGCGTCGGCGCTGGTGTGCGGCGGGCAGGCCAGTGCGAAGGTGGCCTCGGCCAGCTCGGCGAGCGCCGCGGCTTCGTCCGGACGGGCCGGGCGAATCCGTACCTCACCGGCGGGCCGGGTCGGTGCAGGGTCTGTCGAAGCAGGGTCTGTCGGTGTGGTCTCGGTCACCGTCCCAGCTTCCCAGTCCGGCTCCGGACGCGCAAACGGCCCCGCCGGGGGTGCCGGCGGGGCCGTTCGCTGACGCTGTCGCCTACAGGTAGCGGGCGTAGGCGGCGACGGTGAGGAAGGTCGGGAACTCGGGTTCGAGCGCCGAGGCCCTGAACACCTCGAGGGCGTCGTCGAACCTGTCCCCGGTCGTACGGGGCAGCGCCGCCATCTCCTCGGCGACCAGCCCGGCCACCCAGTCCGCGTCGATCCGGCGACCGTCGGCGAGGGCCGAGTTGTCGTGGATCCACTGCCAGATCTGCGAGCGGGAGATCTCCGCGGTGGCGGCATCCTCCATCAGGTTCTCGATCGCCGCGGCGCCGACGCCGCGCAGCCAGGACTCGATGTATCGCAGGGCGATGCGCACATTGTCGCGCACCCCGGCCTCGGTGATCTGACCGCCGGCCGACGCCACATCCAGAAGGTCGGCCGCGGTGACCTGGACCTCATCGCGGGTGCGCTCCAGCTGGTTGGTCCGGTCACCGAGCACGGCGTCGAACTCGGCCCTCGCGGTGGGGATGAGGTCGGGATGCGCCACCCAGGTGCCGTCGAAGCCGTCACCGGCCTCGCGGCGCTTGTCCGCGGCCACCTGTTCCAGGGCTCGTTCGGTCACGGCGGGGTCCCGCCGGTTCGGGATGAAGGCGCTCATCCCGCCGATGGCGTACGCGCCGCGGCGGTGGCAGGTGGCCACCAGCAGTTCGGTGTACGACCGCATGAACGGCACCGTCATGGTGATCTCCTTGCGGTCGGGCAGCACGAACCGGCGGCCCCTGGCGCGGAAGGTCTTGATGATGCTGAAGATGTAGTCCCAGCGCCCGGCGTTCAGGCCCGCGCAGTGGTCGCGCAGCTCGTAGAGGATCTCGTCCATTTCGAATGCGGCCTGGATGGTCTCGATCAGCACCGTGGCGCGGATGGTGCCGTGTCCGAGGTTCAGGTGGTCCTCGCTGTGGCTGAAGATGTCGTTCCACAGCCGCGCCTCGAGGTGGCTCTCGAGCTTGGGCAGGTAGAAGTAGGGACCGCTGCCGTTCTCGATCAGCCGGTGCGCGTTGTGGAAGGCGTAGAGACCGAAGTCCACCAGGCTGCCGGAGGCCGGCATCCGCCGGTTTGCCCGGTCGACGAAGGTGAGATTCTTCTCCACCAGGTGCCAGCCGCGCGGCCGCATAACGATGGTCGGGGTGGACCCCGGGGTGCCGCCATCCTGCCGGTCGGAGGGGGCGCCGGTGACCCGATACGCCTTGCCGTCTGGGCCGTCGTACGACAACGTGCCGCGCACGGCGTCGAACAGGGTGAGCTGGCCCTCGATCACGTTCGCCCAGGTGGGGCTGGTCGCGTCCTCCTGGTCGGCCAGCCACACGGCCGCGCCGGAGTTGAGCGCGTTGATGGCCATCTTGCGGTCGGTCGGTCCGGTGATCTCCACCCGGCGGTTCTCCAGGCCGGGGCCCGCGCCGGCCACCCGCCAGGTCGGGTCATCGCGGATGTGCGCGGTCTCGGGCAGGAACCGCGGGTCGCGCCCGTTGGCGGCATCCACCCGGGTCTGCAGCCGGGCGGCCAGCAGGTCGTGCCGGGTGCCGGCGAAGCGGTCATGCAGCTCGGCGAGGAACTCCAGGGCCGCCGGGGTGAGGATCTCGTCGTAGCGCTCACCGAGGGACCCGGTCACCTCGAGGTGCGGGTGGATGGTGGCGAAACTGCCGGTGCTGGTCTCACCGAAGGCCCGCCCGGTGGTGGGCGGTTTCGGCCGTTCGGCCGTCGCCTGGGTTGTCGTGGTCATGATCGTTTTCTCCTTCGAAGCGATGCGGGTGTCTGGGCCGGGCCGGCTAGAACTGCTCGGCCTCGGTGGAACCGGCCAGCGCGAGGGTGGCGCTGGTGGGGTTGAGCGCGGTGGCGATCCGGTCGAAGTAGCCGGTGCCCACCTCCCGCTGGTGGCGGGTGGCGGTGTAGCCGTCGGCCTCGGAGGCGAACTCGGCCTCCTGCAGGTCGACGTATGCGCTCATCTGACGCTCGGAGTAGTCCTTGGCCAGGGTGAACATGGAGTGGTTGAGGGCGTGGAAGCCGGCCAGCGTGATGAACTGGAAGGCATACCCGCAGGCCGCGAGTTCCCGCTGGAACGCGGCGATCTGCTCGTCGTTGAGGTGGGATTTCCAGTTGAACGACGGGGAGCAGTTGTAGGCGAGCTTCTTGCCGGGGAACTGCGCGTGGATCTCCTTCGCGAAGCGCTGGGCGAGCGCGAGGTCGGGCTCGCTGCTCTCCACCCAGAGCAGGTCGGCGTACGGAGCGTAGGCCAGGCCGCGCATGATCACCACGTCGGGTCCGTTCGCGGTGTCGTAGAACCCTTCGGCGGTGCGACCGCCGGTGAGGAATTCCTGGTCACGCTCGTCGATGTCGCTGGTGATGAGGGTGGCGGCGAGCGAGTCGGTGCGGGCGATGATGATGGTGGGCACGCCCGCGACATCCGCCGCCAGCCGGGCCGCGTTGAGGGTGCGGATGTGCTGGCCGGTGGGCACGAGCACCTTGCCGCCCATGTGGCCGCACTTCTTCTCGCTGGCCAGCTGGTCCTCCCAGTGCACACCGGCCGCGCCGGCCTCGATCATCGAGGCCATCAGCTCGTAGGCGTTGAGGGGTCCGCCGAAGCCGGCCTCGGCGTCGGCGACGATGGGCGCCATCCAGTCGATGCCGGGCTCGGCACCGGATGCGGCCGCCTCGGCCCCCTCGATCTGGCCGGCCCGCAGCAGCGCGTTGTTGATGCGCCGCACCACGGCCGGCACCGAGTTGGCCGGGTAGAGCGACTGGTCGGGGTAGGTCTGGCCGGACAGGTTCGCGTCGGCGGCGACCTGCCAGCCGGACAGGTAGATGGCCTTCAGCCCGGCGCGCACCTGCTGCACGGCCTGGTTGCCGGTGAGGGCGCCGAGCGCGTGGACCCACTCGGGGTTCTCCGGGGTGCCGTTCTGGTGAATGAGCTCCCAGAGCTTCTCGGCGCCGCGGCGGGCCAGGGTGCGCTCCTCACGAACGGCGCCGCGCAGGGCGATCACGTCGTCGGCGGTGTAGTCGCGGCGCACGCCCTCCCAGCGCGGGTCGGCCGCCCATTCCAGGGCGAGCTCCGCGGCCGTCTGGGTCTGGTCGCCGGGGCGGGCGGCGGGGCTGCCGGATGCGGTGGGGCCGGATGCGGTGGGGCCGGGTGCGGTGGGGTTCGTCATGGTGTTCTCCTCGGTCAGCGTCATTGCGGAACTGGTGCGTGCACCCACTCTGCTGCGCGCCATCGACCGGACCCCGGGCCCAATCCGAAGAAGAAATCCTGTTCTTCCGGTTGTGTGAACAATCGCCGCATGTGAGCATGAGCACATGGTCACCGTCGATCCAGCCCTCCCGCCCCCAGCGCCAGCACCGAGCCCGTCAGCCACCGGGTCCCCCGCGCCGGGCGACGCCGAGCCGGGCGAGGGCGGCCTCGACGCGCTCACCCTGGGCCGGCGCATCCGGGACCGCAGGCACCGGCTCGGACTCACCCTCGACACCCTCGCCGCGGCGGTGGACCGGGCGCCCTCGCAGATCTCGATGATCGAAAACGGCAAACGGGAACCGCGCCTGTCGATGCTGCGTCTGATCGCCGCAGCCCTGAACACCACCGTCGACGAACTACTGCGGACGGATGCGCCCACTCCCCGGGCGGCGTTGGAGATCGCCGTCGAACGCGCCCAGCGTGGGCCGGTGTTCACGGCGCTCGGGCTGCCCCGGCTCCGGGTCGGCCCCGGCCAGCCCGACGAGACCCTGCAGACCATCCTCACCCTGCACAACGAGATCGAACGGCTGCACCGGGAACGCGCGGCCACCCCTGAGGAGGCGCGGAGGGCCAACGCCCAACTGCGCGCCGAGATGCGCGCCCGCGACAATTACTTCCCCGAACTCGAGGCGCAAGCGCTCGAGCTCCTCACGGCCGTCGGGCACTCCGGTGGCCCCGTCTCGCATCAGGTCGTGGCCGACATGGCCGCACACCTCGGCTTCTCGCTGCACTACGTCGGCGATCTGCCGCACTCCACCCGGTCGGTCACCGACAAGCGCAACGGTCGAATTTATCTGCCCACCGAGCAGGCCGCGTCCCGTGACAGCCGCTCACCGATCCTGCAGGCCTTCGCCAGCCACCTCTGCGGGCACGTCGAACCGGGAAATTACGCCGATTTTCTGCGACAGCGGGTGGAGACCAATTACCTGACCGCCGCCATCCTGTTGCCGGAGACCGACACCCTGCGACTGCTGAACGACGCCAAGGCGGCTCGGCGTATCTCGCTCGAAGACCTGCGGGATGCCTTCTCGGTGTCCTACGAGACCGCCGCGCATCGGTTCACCAACCTCGCCACCGCGCGGTTGGGCATCCCGGTGCACTTCATGAAGGTGCACGAGTCCGGCACCATCATCAAGGCGTACGAGAACGACGATGTGCAGTTCCCCAGCGACGCGCTCGGCGCCGTGGAGGGCAGCACGGTGTGCCGCAGCTGGACGGCGCGCACGGTCTTCGACGTGCCGGACCGGTTCAGCCCCTGGTACCAGTACACCGACACCCCGGCCGGCACCTTCTGGTGCACCTCCCGCATCGAGAAGGCCAAGGAGGGCGACTACTCCGTCAGCGTCGGCGTGCCGTTCGCCCACGTCAACTGGTTCCGCGGCCGGGAGACCCCGAACCGGGCCGTGTCGCGCTGCCCGGACGAATCCTGCTGCCGCCGGGCGCCCGACGAGCTCTCCGGCCGGTGGGAGGGCCAGGCCTGGCCGGTCGCCCGCACCCCCACCAGCCTGCTTGCCGCCCTGCCGACGGGCACCTTCCCCGGCGTCGACCCCACCGAGGTGTACCAGTTCCTCGAGGCGCACGCCCCCGCCTAGATCCGCCGACTTGCCGGAAAGTGCCCCTTCAGGGCGCCCGAAGGGGCACTTTGCGGCAACTCGCGACAGTGCGCAAGCCCGTGCCGACCGGCAGGGCGAGCGGTGTGCGGATGCGCGCGTCCGTCAGAGGACGGCGCGGGCCAGGTCGGGCAGGCGGTGCAGGGCCTCGACCAGGGGGCCGAGCTCGGGTTCCTCTTCGGCCGCGGCGAGGGCACCGGCCAGAGCCTCGTCGTAGACCGGCCGGGCGCGGGCCAGCAGCGCCTTACCGGCCTCGGTGAGCTCGGTGTAGATGCCGCGGCGGTCGTCGGCGCAGAGGATGCGGGTGAGCAGCGCCCGGTCTTCCAGCCGGTTCACCAGGCGGGTCGTCGCGCTGCTCGAGAGGGCGGCGGCCCTGGCGAGCTGCTGCATCCGCATGTGCCAGCCGTGTTGGCGGCTGAGGGCGTCCAGGACGGTGAACTCCACCACCGACAGCTCGAAGCCGGCCTGCAGGGCCCGCTCCAGCACGGCTTCGATACGGCCGTGCAGGGCGGCCAGGGTGCGCCAGCCCTGCGCCCGAACCTCGACGGCGTCGTCTTCGATGCTCATTCGTCTTGCTCCCTCGACCCGACCGACTAAACGACGCAAGTACACCGCGCTTGCAACTACCAGTCTATGCAGCGAGGCGGGCCGCGTCAGCGCCCGGCTACGACTCCCGGGTGATCTCCACCTTCACGAACAGCTGCGACCCGCTCGACCCCGCGTACACCCCGCGCAAGGGGGCGATGTCGTTGTAGTCGCGGCCGCGACCCACACCCACGTGCCGGTCGCCGATGTCGATCAGGTTGGTGGGGTCGTAGCCGCGCCACTCGCCGCAGAACCACTCCACCCAGGCGTGGGATTCGCCGGTGACGGTCTCTCCGATCGGGGCATCCGGCCTGGGGTGCAGGTAGCCGGACACGTAACGGGCCGGGATGCCCACCGACCGCAGCGCGCCCAGCGCCACGTGGGTGATGTCCTGACAGACGCCGCGCCTGTCGGCCCAGGCCTCACGGGCGTTGGTCTTGACCCCGGTGACACCCTGCACGTAGGCCATGTTCTCGCCCACGAACCGGCAGATCGCCAGCGCCGCGTCACACGGGTCCAGCCGGCCGGCGATCTCGGCGGCCGTGGCCACCACGTCCGCAGGCGGTTCCGTGAGCGAGGTCTGCCAGGACTGTTCGACAGAGGCCGTCGAGCGGGCCACCAACGCCGCCAGGTCCGCCCAGGGCATCGGATGCAATTCGTGCTCCCGCGGCGACACCTCCACGAGGCTGTTGGCCGTGAGGGTGAGTTCGGCGTGCGGGGTGAGCACCTCGAACGACGACACCCTGGTACCCCAGTAGTCCACGTAGTTGTGGTTGCTGGAGACCGGGCTGATGTCCAGGTTGGAATACAGCACGAACTGGTCGGGGGAGGTGACCGGCAGCATCCTGGCCTCGTTATAGGAGGTGGCTACTTCGCCCTGATACCTGTAGCCGGTGGTGTGGCGAATCCGTAGGCGCTTCACGAGGCTTCTCCAGTCCAGGTCGGCACCGCGCTGGTCGGGAAGTACCGGGACCCGATCGACTCCGACGCGGTGCTGGTGGCGTCCAGCACCATGTCCATGTGCCCAGGCAGGTCGTTCAGGATCTCCATGATCGGTCGGTATTCCAGCTGGCTGCGGATCTGGCCGAGCACCCGCTGCGACGATTCGGAGACGCCCAGCCGGTCCGTGCGGGGTTCGAGTTCCTGCAGGCACTGCTCGGCCCGGGAAATCGAGAACACGATCGACCGGGGGAAGAGCCGGTCCAGCAGCAGGAACTCGGCGGCGTTCCGTGCCGACGGCACCCCACGATAGGTGCGCAGATACGACTCGTATGCCCCGCAGGAGCGCAGGATGGTGGTCCAGGACGGTCCGCTGTTCTCGGTCAGTGACCGGGTGGCCAGCAGCCGCGCGGTCATGTCGGCCTGCTCGAGGCTGCGGCCCAGGGTGAAGAAGTGCCAGGCGTCGTCCCGGCTGGCGCTGGACTCGACGATGCCGACGGCCAGGGCCGCGCGTTCGCGCACCCAGCCGAAGAAGTCGTGCGTCTTGGCGCTGGCGATGTTCTTCGGCATCTTCGTGTAGGTGGTGTTCAGGCATTCCCAGAGCTCGGTGGAGACGATCTCCCTGGCCCGGCGGGCGTTCTCCCTGGCGGCACCGAGCGAATACGCGATCGACGCCGGATTGGTGCGGTCGGCCGCCAGGGTCGCCAGTACATCCTTGCGGGTGAGGTCGCGGTCCGGGGGCACCGGGCTGCCCATCAGGTGCAGCAGTGACCGGCAGGCCAGGTTCTCCTCGATCCACGGGTCTTCCAGCAGCAGCTGCAGGTGCACATCCAGGATGCGCGCGGTGCCGTCGCTGCGTTCGATGTAACGGCCGATCCAGAACAGGCTCTCGGCGATGCGGCTCAGCATTTGAGGGTCCCGTCTGCGGTCGTGACCGCGGCCACTGTGCGCTGTTGCTGTTCCTGTTGTTCCTGGTCCTGATCGCCGCCCGGCGGGGTGTCCTGCGGGGAGTGGTCGGCGACCCTGGGCGGGATGATGGAGATCGACTGGGTATTCGCGGCCTGGTCGTTGACGAGGCCCTGGATGTTCCGGGCCGACCCCCTGCTGTGGAAGTCGGGCTCGAGACCGATCACCCAGGTGTCCTTGGAACCGCCGCCCTGGCTGGAGTTCACGACGAGCTCACCCTCGGGCAAAGCCACCCTGGTGAGGCCGCCGGGCAGCACCCAGACGTCCGTCCCGTCGTTCACCGCGAACGGGCGCAGGTCCGCGTGCCGGGGCCGCATGCCGTCGTCGACGAGGGTCGGGATGGTGGACAACTGCACCACGGGTTGGGCGATCCAGCCGCGCGGGTCCAGGAGCAACTGCTTCCGCAGGGTCTCCAACTCGGTCTTCGACGCGGCTGGGCCGACCACGAGGCCCTTGCCGCCGGAACCGTCGACGGGCTTGACGACCACCTCATCGAGCCTGTCGAGCACCTCCTCGAGAGCGAGGGGGTCTTCGAGCCGCCAGGTGTCGACGTTGGGGATGATCGCGTCTTCGCCGAGGTAGTACTTGATCAGCTCGGGCAGGTAGGTGTAGACGAGCTTGTCGTCGGCGACCCCGTTGCCCACGGCGTTGGCGATGGTCACATTGCCCAGCCGCGCGGCCATCAGGATGCCCGGTGATCCCAGTTGCGAGTCGGCGCGGAACTGCAGCGGGTCCAGGAACTCGTCGTCGACCCGGCGGTAGATCACGTCGACCCGGGTGGGACCGGCCGTGGTGCGCATCCACACCCGCCCGCCCGAGCAGAACAGGTCGCGGCCCTCCACCAGCTCCACGCCCATCAGCCGGGCGAGCAGAGTGTGCTCGAAGTAGGCCGAATTGAAGACGCCGGGGGTGAGCACCACGATGTTCGGGTCGTCGACGCCGGCCGGGGCCGAGGCACGCAGGGCCTGCAGCAGCTTGTTGGGGTAGTCGCCCACCGGGCGCACCCGCATCGAGACGAACAGCTCCGGCAGGGTCTGGGCCATGACACGTCGGTTGGAGATGACGTAGCTGACCCCGCTGGGCACCCGCACGTTGTCTTCGAGCACCCGCCAGGCCCCCATCTCGTCGCGGATGAGGTCGATCCCGGACACCTGGATGCGCACGTTGTTCGCCGAGACGATTCCGGCCGCCTGGCGGTGGAAGTGTGTGGACGAGGTGATCAGGCCGGCCGGGATGACACCGTCGCGCACGGCGGCCTGGGGGCCGTAGATGTCGGCGAGGAAGGCCTCCAGTGCGAGGACCCGCTGTTTGATGCCGGCCTCGACGGTCACCCACTCCGGCTGCTCGATCACCCGGGGCACAGCGTCGAGCGGGAAGGGCCGCTCCTCGCCGGCGAAGTCGAAGGTCACGCCCTGCGCCAGGTAGGAGCTGGCCAGCGCGTCCGTACGGCCCCGCAACTCCTCCTGGGTCATCCGGGCCAGAGCGCTGTACACGTCCTTGTAGGCGGCCCGCGCCTCCGAGGGGGCGAGCGACGACGGGTCAGGGAACATTTCGTCCCAGGCCGACGTCTGCCCTCGCTCGCGGGGCGGTGCGGAGGTAGCGCCATAACCACTGAAGAGGTCAACCATGTCTGGATGCTAACCGTCCGGTGTTGCCGGTTTGTTTCCTGACCGTGACGCCGCCGCGCACTACGGAGGTTGCATACATTTTGCATCGAACAGCCAGCTAAACGAGACGAAATGGGCACAGATGGTGCCCACCGACGCCTTTTTTGCATACAGCTAGCTCAAGTCCGATTCTGACACTCCGCCAGGCGGTGATGTGGCCGCACCAAGCAGATCCGAGCACTCATGCGCACAGTTGCAGGGCCCAGACGGTGGGGGTTGCTGATCCTGGCCTGCCTGGCCGGCGCCGGCGTGCTGGTGGCGACGCGGCTCGGTGGCGCCGAGGGTGCGCTGCTGCATCCACTGTCGGACCGGCTCCCCCTCGCGACCGCCGGCACGCTGGCCGCACCGATCCTCTCCGGTCTGCTGGGCCTGGGCGGGGGCCTGTTGGCCGCCCGTCGCAGCGGCTGGGTCGACCCGAGGTTGCGGTCGCTGGTGGGGGCCGGCATCGGTGTCTGCCTGGCCTGGCTGGCGCTCGTTCTGGTCTTCTGGTTCGCCGTCCAGGCCGAACTCATGCCGGTACTGGAGGACGGTCCGACGGCCCGTGCCGGCGCGAGCGCCCTGAGCTCAGTGCTGTTGCCCGCCACCGTGATCGTGTTGGGGGCCGCCACAGCCATCACGGTGTCTGTTCGCGCTGCGACTCGGGTGGCCGCGATCGAGGGACACGTGCAGACCGCCCGCAGCCGCGGCCTTCCCACCACCGCGCCGGTCATTCTCCGGGTGTTCCGTCGTACGATGCCCACCATCCTGGCCATCCTGCTCGTCGAGTTCCTGGTGCTCTACGCCAGCGCCCTGACGGTCCAGGCCGTGTTCACCACTCCGGCCCTCGCGACGATGCTGCCGTTGCTGCCCGCCGATAGCCTTCCGTTCGTGCTCGGCGCCTGCTTATCGTGCGTCGTCGGAGTGATCATGACCGGCGTCACGGTCGCTTCGGCCGCACTCGGCCCCGCGGCGCCGCGTCCGCCGCAGACCGGGCCCACGCCCGGCGGACTCGCCGCCGCGCTTCTGGCGGACTCCCGTCAGGCCAGACCGGCCCTGCCGTCCACGATGTTTCGCTCGACCGACCTCCTCGATATCAGGGACCTCTGCCTGCACGACCGTGCTGCGCAGGAGCCTCGAGACACGCTGCACGGAATCAGCCTCACGGCAACGCGCGGTCAGGCGCTGGCGGTCGTCGGCGGCGGCAGTGACGCCACCTCGTCGCTCTGCCACGCCATCGCGGGCCTGCTCCCGCTGGACAGTCCGATCCGGTCCGGGTCGATCCTCTTCGACGGCACCGAACTCGTCGGCCTCGCCGAAGCGGAGTTCCGGCACCTGCGCGGGCAGCAGATCGGGTTCCTCCCGGCACCGGCAGCGGATCGCCTCGACCCCGACGTCCGCATCGGCCATCAACTCGCCGGGATCCTCGCCGGACGGCCGGGACACTCCCGATCCGACGCCCGCTCCGGCGCCGCAGCGCTGCTCACCGCCGTCGGCGTCGACAATGTCGAGGCCGTGTTGTGGGCGTTTCCGCATCAGGTCTCGGCGCTGATCAGCCAGCGGGTTCTACTCGCCGGTGCCCTCGTTCGCGAGCCGCAGCTTCTCGTCGCGGACAATCCGACCGAGGGCCTCGACACGGCCGATGAGGAGAGCTTCCTCGACTCTCTGCACGCGCTTCAGAAGCAGCTTGGTTTCACCCTCATCGTGGCATCGCCCAGGGCTGAGATCATCGCCAGGTGCGACCGGGTCGCGGTCATGAGCGACGACACCATCGTCGAGCACGCTTCGGTCCCCGAGTTGCTCATCGACCCCCGTCACCCGCACAGTCGGCGGCTTCTCGCCGACCGCTCATCAGGGCCACGGCCGATCGGCCGCTGACCGGACGGTGCCGGCAGCGCGGCGCCGACCCGATCAGCCCTCGGTGCCAGAGACGGCGTTGCGGGCGCCGAGGATGTGCCCCCGCATCGCCACCTCGGCCCAGATCGCGTCTCCGGTGCGGAGCGCGGTGAGGATGTCGCGGTGCTGGTGGTTGCTGCGCGCGCGGTACTCGGCACCGCGCCGGCGGAAGGCGGCCGCCATCAGCGGCACCCTGGCGACCGACGAGGTGAGGGTCATCAGCTGGGGGCTGCGAGAGGCCGCCACCACGATGTGGTGGAATTCCGCGTTGAGGCTGCTCAGCGCGGCGAGGCCGGCGTCGTCGTCCGCTGTCAACACGGGTTCCATGGCGTCGATCAGCGCGGCGAGCCTGTCCAGTTCCTCCGCCGTGATGCGGCTGGCCGCGAGCCCGGCGGCGCGGCTCTCGAGTCCGGCCCGCACCATGTACGTCTCACGGACCTCTTCGACGCTCCAGGCCACGACCGTGGCTCCGCGGTTGGGCACGAAGGTCACCAGCCCGGCCTCGTCCAGTCGGCGCAGAGCTTCCCGCACCGGGGTCCGGCTCACTCCGAGTTCCGCGGCCAGAGCCTGTTCTCTCAGCATGGTGTTGGCGCTCAACTGGCCTGACAGGATGCGGGCGCGCAGGGTCAGGTACACCGTTTCACCGCCTGTTGACGCCACGGGTTCCTCCCCCTGGGCAAAGGCACACCCCTGCCGCATGTCGAGCTTTACACACTGCGGCCCCTAAAAGAGGGATACGGCGGAAAATCAGGATCGAGCGCCTCGTACTGGGGGTAGCGGGGTCATCCGGGCGCAAAAAAAGGGCCCGTCTTTCGACGGGCCCTTCTTTCGAGACGGAATCCTTAGATGCTGTTCACATCGAGCGGGATGCCGGGGCCGAACGTGGTCGACACGGCGCCCTTCATGATGTAGCGGCCCTTGGAAGAGCTCGGCTTGAGGCGGACGATCTCCTCGAGTGCGGCACCGATGTTCTCGTTGAGCTGGTCGGCGGAGAAGGAGGCCTTGCCCACGACGAAGTGCACGTTGGAGTGCTTGTCGACGCGGAAGGCGATCTTTCCACCCTTGATGTCGTTCACGGCCTTGGCCACGTCGGGCGTCACGGTTCCGGTCTTCGGGTTGGGCATGAGGCCGCGCGGGCCCAGGACCTTTCCGAGACGACCGACCTTGCCCATGAGCTCGGGGGTCGAGACCGCAGAGTCGAACGAGGTGTAGCCGGCGGCCACCTTCTCGATGAGCTCGTCGCCACCGACCTCGTCGGCGCCGGCAGCGATGGCTGCGTCGGCCGCGGGGCCCGTTGCGAAGACGATGACGCGGGCGGTCTTGCCGGTGCCGTGAGGAAGAATCACGGTGCCGCGGACCATCTGGTCTGCCTTGCGGGGGTCGACGCCGAGCTTGAGCGCGACCTCAACGGTGGAGTTGAACTTGACGGAACCGGTCTCGCGGGCGAGGGTGACGGCTTCGGTGGGGGTGTAGAACTTATCGGCTTCGATCTTCTCGACCGCAGCGCGGTAGGCCTTTGACTTCTGTGCCATTTGAATCTCCTGTAGATGCATGTGCTGAGAGCGTGGTTTTCGTGAGCCTGGCTGGCTCTTCCACTTGGTGCCTGTCGGCAGATCGAGATCGATCATGCCCGTCGGCTGGTGTTCGACGAATCGAACGAAGGGGTATTAGCCCTCGACCGTGATGCCCATGGAGCGAGCGGTTCCGGCGATGATCTTCGACGCAGCGTCGAGGTCGTTGGCGTTGAGGTCAACCATCTTGGCCTCGGCGATTTCGCGAACCTGCGCCTTGGTGAGCTTGGCAACCTTGACGGTGTGCGGCGTTCCGCTGCCCTTGGCAACTCCGGCGGCCTTCTTGATGAGCTCCGCTGCCGGCGGGGTCTTCAGGATGAACGTGAACGAACGGTCATCGTAAACGGTGATCTCAACCGGGATGACGTTGCCGCGCTGGGATTCCGTCTGGGCGTTGTATGCCTTGCAGAATTCCATGATGTTGACGCCGTGCTGTCCCAGCGCCGGCCCGATGGGCGGTGCGGGGTTGGCGGCGCCGGCCTTGATCTGAAGCTTGATCAGACCAGTAACCTTCTTCTTCGGTGCCATTGTTCTTCCTTCGTTATTGATGTTCGAGCGGCCGCGAAGGTCGCTCTCCCGGTGGCCCGGATGGGCCCCGGTGGTTCAGGGCTCTGCTGGCTGAAAGCCGGCGGAGCCTAAAGCTTGGTGACCTGGTCGAAGCTGAGCTCGACCGGGGTCTCACGCTCGAAGAGCGATACGAGCACGATGAGCTTGCCGCTCTCGGGCTTGATCTCGCTGATCGAACCGGGCAGGCCCGCGAACGAGCCTTCCTTGATCGTGATGGTCTCGCCGATTTCGTAGTCGATCTCGGCGGGCAGAACGCGCTGCGCGGCCTTGCCGGGAGCGCCGGACTTGGTGGCCGGAACATCCTTGATCTCCACGAGGCCCTTGAGCATGCCGAAGGCCTCTTCGAAACGCAGCGGGGTGGGGTTGTGCGCGTTGCCCACGAAGCCGGTGACGCCGGGGGTGTGACGCACGACGGACCAGCTGTCTTCGTTGAGATCCATGCGCACCAGCACGTAGCCGGGGATGCGAACACGGGTGACCATCTTGCGCTGGCCGTTCTTGATCTCGACGACGTCTTCCATCGGAACCTCGACCTGGTAGATGTAATCTTCCATGGCCATCGACTGCTTGCGGTTCTCGATGTTCGACTTCACGCGGCGTTCGAAGCCGGCGTAGGAGTGGATGACGAACCACTTGCCGGGCTGGAACCGCAGTTCCTTGCGGAAAGCCTCGTAGGGGTCTTCGTCTTCGGCGTCGACCTCTTCTTCGTCTTCGACGGCTTCGACGGCGGCCTCGGCCTCGTCGGCGTTGTCGATGTCGAGGGCGTCCTCGACGATGGCGTCGGCTTCCGGGTCGGTCGACTCGGTGAGAGCGTCCAGGGCGGCGTCGAGATCGACTTCGATGTCGGCGTTTTCGTCTTCGACGTGCAGGGCGACCTGCTCGGCGGCTTCGACGGACGTCTCGTCGGCGGCGAGGGTGTTGCCCTCCTGCGCCTCATCGTCGTTGGAGGACTGCTCGGCGGCGGTGGCCCAGTCGACGTCGTCGCGATTGGTCTCAGTCACTAAATATCAATCCTTCTTCTATTGCGTGGGCGTGAGGCCGCACAGTGCTGTTCACTGTTGTGGTGCTGGCTCACCGGTCCACGTGCATGATCAGTCAGGATGCCGCTCTCGCGGCACCGGTCAACTGGGAGTGCCGAATACGTACGTGACGACGAGCGCGAACACCCAGTCGAGTGCCGATACCAGCGCCATCATGATCACGACGAAAATCAGAACCACTCCGGTGTAGCTGAGCAGTTCCTTGCGGGTCGGGGTGACGACCTTGCGAAGTTCGGCCAGGACCTGCTTGATAAACAGGGACACCCGAGCGAATGGTCCGCGTTTGGTTTCGCGGGCCACTTTGGCGTTGGCGACGATTTCCTCGCTGGGTTCGTCGATAACTTTTCGGGCCACCTGTTACACCTTTCGTGGGCCGGCGGAAAGACCACCGACTTGCAGGGCGGACAGGACTCGAACCTGCAACCTGCGGTTTTGGAGACCGCTGCTCTACCAATTGAGCCACCACCCTATGAAGCGAAACCGTCCAGCTTCAAACGACCAAAATAGGCGCAAAAAAGCTTGGCAGATTTCAACTACCGGACCAAGTCTAGGTCACGGCGAGAGCCCTGTAAAGCCAGCCCCCCTGTTCCCCGAACACGACCGCCCCGTATGCTCGTACCGTGGCACACGACATCAAACGGATTTCCACCAGAATCGGCTCCATCGCGGAGTCCGCGACCCTCAAGGTCGACGGCAAGGCCAAGGCGCTGCAGGCGGCCGGCCGGCCGGTGATCAGCTTCGCCGCGGGCGAGCCCGATTTCCCCACCCCGCCGCACATCGTCGAGGCCGCTCTGGCCGCCGTGTCCGACCCGCGCAACCACCGGTACACCCCGGCGGCCGGGCTGCCGGACCTGCGCGAGGCCATCGCCGCGAAGACCCTGCGGGACAGCGGCCTGGCGGTGCCCCCGTCCCGGGTGCTCGTGACCAACGGCGGCAAGCAGGCCGTCTACCAGGCCTTCGCCACCCTGCTCGATCCGGGCGACGAGGTGCTTCTGCCCACGCCGTACTGGACCACCTACCCCGAGGCGATCCGACTGGCCGGCGGCGTGCCCGTCGACGTGTTCGCCGGCAGCGACCAGGGCTACCTGGTCACCGTCGAGCAGCTCGAGGCCGCCCGCACCGACAAGACCAAGGTGCTTCTGTTCGTCTCGCCGTCCAACCCCACCGGCGCCGTCTACTCCGAGGAGCAGACCCGCGCCATCGGCGAATGGGCCCAGGAGCACGGGCTCTGGGTCATCAGCGATGAGATCTACCAGAACCTCACCTATGACGGTGTCAAAGCGGTGTCGATCGTCGAGGTCGTCCCGGAGCTGGCCGACCGCACCATCCTGGTCAACGGCGTCGCCAAGACCTATGCCATGACCGGCTGGCGGTTGGGCTGGATGGTCGGACCGCAGGATGCGATCACCGCCGCGGCCAACCTGCAGTCACACCTCTCCTCGAACGTGTCGAACATCTCCCAGCGCGCCGGTATCGCCGCGCTGAACGGCCCGCAGGACGACGCCGAGGCCATGCGGGTCGCGTTCGACCGTCGGCGCAAGCTCATCGTCGCCGAGCTCAACAAGATTCCGGGCATCCGCACACCCACCCCGCAGGGCGCGTTCTACGTCTACCCCGACGTGACCGGGCTGCTCGGTCGCAGCTGGGGCGGGGTCACCCCCACCTCCTCGCTCGAGTTGGCCGACCTGATTCTGGATCAGGCCGAGGTGGCCGCGGTTCCCGGTGAGGCCTTCGGTCCCAGCTGCTTCCTGCGGCTGTCCTACGCGCTGGGCGACGACGCGCTCCTGGAGGGTGTCCAGCGCCTGCAGAAGCTGTTCTCCTAGCTCAGGAAGCCGGTTCGACGATGACAGCGAGACCGGCGCGCAGCTCCTCGAAGGGGCTCTGACCGGCATCGACCAGCGCCGTCGGGCACGTCACCACGATGTACATGGCCGATTCGGCCAACGGCATGGCCCGGACGGCGATCTCGTTCGTGTAACTCACCCCCATCTCCGGCTCCAGGTAGTCGATGCGGGTGGTGAGGAATTCGATGCGTTCGTCGGCGCCCGGGAGGTTGATGCCGAAGTCAGTGCTGCTGCGGTCGCCGACCAGCGTGGCCTGGTTGCCGGCGTCCAACTGCTGCTGCTCGAAAGTGGCCATGGTCGCGACGGTGTCGCTGAGGTCATCCGTCGCGTCGAGGTCGTATGCGGGCTGTTTGTTCTGCGATGAGGTGAACAGGCAGCCGAGTTCGACGTTCTCGGACTGGTTGATGCCGGCCTGGTCGAAGGTGAGGATCTCCCAGCCGGTCTGCATCGGGTAGCCCCAGATCGGGAACGTCGAGCCGACGTCGACGTGCTCGTCGAGCGGGATCAGGGCGCCCGCCGCGATCTCCGTGGACTCCGCTGAGGACGTCGGCGTCGGCTCCGCGACGTCGGTGGCGACCTCCGTCGGCACCGCGAGCACTCCGGCCCGGCCCGCGTTCACGCCGTCGACCACGCTGCCGCCGACCAGGAAACCGCCGACCACCGCGCCCGTGACGGACAGCACCGCGAAGCCGGCGACCGGCAGCCACAGCCACGGCCGCAGCGCGCTGCGACGTTTCTCGGGGGCGCCGCTCACCGGGGCGTCGACCACTGCCGGCTCCCCCGCCGCTCCCGCGGGCTCCTGGTGTGTGTTGGCTTCATTGGCGTCGTTCATGGTATTTCTCCCCCGGTTTGTTCCCCGAACCCTATCGACCTTTGGCATCCACCGGGTGGTGGATGGGCAGGTCGGTCGGGAGGGTGTTGCCCAGAATCGGCACTGGGACGATTGTGGGTACATGACTACTTCACCTCCGGCAGTGCGCGTCTCGCGGCTGAGTAAGTCGTACGGCGCGTTCGATGCCGTCAACGACATCAGCTTCGACATCCGTCCCGGCGAGACCTTTGCGCTGCTCGGACCCAACGGGGCCGGGAAGAGCAGCACCATCGAAATCCTTGAGGGTTACCGCGACCGGTCTGAGGGCGACGTCACGGTTCTGGGCGTTGACCCGCAGCACGCCGGCCTGGACTGGAAGGCCCGCATCGGCATCGTCCTGCAATCCAGCGGTGAGAGCGGCAACGCCACAGTGCTCGAGCAGCTGCGGCACTTCGCGAGCCTGTACCCCAACCCCCGACCGGTGGAGGAGGTCCTCGCCGCGGTCGGGCTCCAGGAGAAGGCGAAGACCCGCATCCACCGGCTCTCCGGCGGTCAGCAACGACGGGTGGATGTTGCGCTCGGCATCATCGGCCGGCCGGAACTGCTTTTCCTGGACGAGCCGACCACCGGATTCGACCCCGAGGCCCGGCACCAGTTCTGGGATCTCATCCGCACCCTCAAGGGTGAGGGCACCACCATTCTGCTGACCACCCACAACCTCGACGAGGCGGCGGAGCTCAGCGACCGCGCCGGCATCATCGTGGGCGGCCGGCTCATCGACATCGGCACGATCGGCGAACTCGGCGGCCCGGCCGCCCGTATCCCGATGGTGCGCTGGCGGGACGCCGACGGGGTGCAGCGGGAAGCGCGCACCGATACCCCCGCGGGCCTGGTCGCCCAGCTGGCCAGGGACCTCGGCGGCGAACCCGCCGAACTGCAGGTCATCCGACCCAGCCTCGAAGACATCTACCTGGGCCTGGTGCGCGGTCACGCGGCCGGTAGCACCAGCGACACCGCAAGCACGGAGGTACTCGCATGAGCGCGACCCTGACCCCGCAACCGACCCCGCAGTTGCCCCAACCGGCCGGTCACCGCACCACTCGGCACGGGTTTTTCAGCCTGGGCCTGGCCCGCATCGGCTTCGAGATCAAGCTGTATTTCCGCTCCACCGACACCGTCTTCTTCACGTTCCTGTTCCCGTTCATCATGCTGGGCATCTTCACCGCGGCGTTCAGCGCTCAGGGCAACATCGGCACCAACCCGGACGGCTCCGGAGGCATCAGCGTCGGCGCGTATTACCTGCCCGGCATGCTGGCCGCGGGCATGCTGCTCTCCGGCCTGCAGAACCTCGCGATCGACATCGCCGGCGAGAAGGGCGACGGCACCCTCAAACGGCTCGGCGGCACCCCGCTGTCGCCGCTGAGCTACTTCATCGGCAAGATCGGCCAGGTGCTCGTCACGGGCATCCTGCAGGCGGTACTGCTGCTGATCGTGGCCCGGTTCGCCTTCGATATCGCCCTGCCCACCGAGCCGGAGAAGTGGCTCACCTTCATCTGGGTGTTCCTGCTCGGCGTGATCACCTGCGCATTCCTGGGCATCGCCCTCTCGGCCCTGCCGAGGTCCGGCCGCAGCGCGTCGGCAGTGGTGATCCCGATCGTGCTGGTGCTGCAGTTCATCTCCGGCGTCTACCTGCAGTTCAACGCCCTGCCGGACTGGATGCAGAACGTCGCCAGCCTGTTCCCGCTCAAGTGGATGGCGCAGGGCATGCGTGCGGTGTTCCTGCCGGACAGCTTCGCCGCCCAGGAGCAGAACGGCGCTTGGGAGTTGGGCCTGGTGGCGATCGCGCTGCTGATCTGGCTGGTGGTGGGGCTCGTCGGCAGTCGGCTCACCTTCCGTTGGATCCGCAAGGACTCCTGATGCACCGCCCGTGCCCGGGGTGTGCGGCACATGGGATGCTTGTCGCATGAGCACACGGCGCTGGTGGGATGTGGCGGTCGCCGGGGCGCTGGCCGTCCTCGCCGTCATGGCGATCGAGGGCTCCGGCGGGGGCGCACCGGCACGGATCGGGGCGCTCCTCAGCCTCGCGGCCGTCGGCGTGGCGTACCTCGGCTGGGGCCGTTTGGCCATCGCCAGGGCAACCGACCGGCCGGAGGTCCCGCCCTCGGTCGCCGACACCGGTTTCCGGGTGGTCGTGATCGTGTCTTGCGGCGTCGCGACGGCGTTCGACCCGAGCATGGCCACGCTGCAGACGTTGGTGTTCCCGTTTCTCTGGGTGCTCGCCAGAACATACCGGGGCGCGGTGCTGCTCAACATCACGCTGGCCACCGTGACCGGGCTGGGCCTGTGGATCAGCGGCGGGCGCACGGCGGACGCCGCCGTGCAGGCGGCCGCCATCGAAGGAATCTCACTGGCGTTCGCGCTGGCGATGGGCACCTGGATCTCCCGCATCGTCGAGGCCGGCGCCTACCAGCGCCGGCTGGTGGAGGAACTCACCCTGGCCCAGGACGAGCTGGCGGCGGCGCAGCGGGATGCCGGCAGCGCGGCCGAGCGTGAGCGGTTGGCCCGCGAGATCCACGACACCATCGCGCAGAGCCTCACCAGCCTGGTGATGCTCACCCAGCGCACCCGCTCCGAACTCGCCGCCGTTCCCGGCGACACGTCGGCCGTTGCCGACAGTCTCGACCTGATCGAGTCGACCGGGCGCGACGCCCTCACCGAGGCCCGTGCCCTGGTGGCGTCGATGTCGCCGGTGCGCGCCGCCGACGGCGACCTCGCTCACACCGTGACCCGGCTCGCGGAACGCTTCGAGAGGGAGACCGGGATCCAGGTGACCGTCGACCTCACCGGCCTCGACCCGGCGGGCACGGCCGGGTCTGCGGGGTTGGACCGCTCCCTCGAGGTGGTCCTGCTGCGCTGCGGCCAGGAGGGCCTCGCCAATGTGCGCAAGCACTCCGGCGCCGGCGCCGCACGCGTCACCATCGCTCGCACACCCCACGAGGTCGCCCTCACCGTCACCGACAACGGCCGGGGCCTGGGCGCCTACCGCCCGGAGTCCGAGCACGGCTTCGGGCTGACGGGTATGCGCGACAGGGTCGGCCTGGTGGGCGGCCGGCTCGAGGTGACCGATGCGGCGAACGGCTCGGGCACGGTGCTGCGGGTGACCCTGCCCCTGTTGGCGACGGCGCCCAGCACCGGCGGGCGCGGATGATCCGGGTGCTGGTCGCCGACGACCATCCGATCGTGCGCGGCGGCATTGTGGGCCTGCTCGGCGGCGCCGACGACATCGAGGTGGTCGGCGAGGCCGCCGACGGAGCCGTGGCGGTGCGACTGGCCGGGGAGTTGCGGCCCGACCTGGTGCTGATGGACCTGCGGATGCCGCACCTGGACGGCGCCGCCGCCACCGCGCAGATTCTGGCGCAGAACCCGGCCACCCGGGTTCTGATCCTCACCACGTACGAGTCCGACGACCAGATCCTCGGCGCGATCGCCGCCGGCGCCAGCGGCTACCTGCTCAAGGCGGCCCCGCAGGCGGAGATCATCGAGGGTGTGCGCTCGGTATACGGCGGCCAGACCGTGCTGGCGCCCGTGATCGCCGCCAGGCTGGTGCAGCGGGTGCGGGCGGATGCCGCGCCGGCACCCCGGCTGTCGGCCCGCGAACTGCAGGTGCTCCGCCTGGTGGCGGCCGGCGAGAGCAACCCGCAGATCGCCCGGTCGCTGTTCATCGGCGAGGCCACGGTGAAGACGCACCTGCTGCACGTGTTCGAGAAGCTCGGCGTGGGCGACCGCACCCGGGCGGTCACGCTCGCGATGGAGCTGCGCCTGCTCTGACGCATCCGCCCGCCCGCCGACGTGCCGCAAACCACCCCCGTGCGCTGTTCCCAGAGGGACTTTCGCCGCAAGTCACCCGCGGGGGCTTCACCGGATGCGTCAGTCGCGAGTTGCCAGTTCTCGCCCTTTCGGAGCGCCGGAGGGGGCTTCAACTGGCAAGTCGGCGGCGGGAGGCGGGAGGCGGGAGGCTAGAGCAGCGAGAAGCCCACGAAGACGGGTTCCGGGTGCAGGATGACGCCGAAGTCGGCCTGCACGCGCTGCTGCACGAACCGGGCGAGCTGGCCGATCTCGTCCGCGGTGGCGGTACCGGTGTTGGTGATGGCCAGGGAGTGCTTGCTCGAGATCGCCGCGCCGGAGCCGGGCAGCCGGAAGCCACGGTGGATGCCGGAGTTCTCGATCAGCCAGGCGGCGCTGAGCTTCACCGTGCGCAGAACCTCCACGCCCGGCATCGGCCCCACACCGGCGTACTCGTCGAGCGGGATCACCCGGTCAGGCAGCTCGATCTCGGCCTGCTTCCAGCGCGGGGCCTCGTCGGGCAGGGTGCGGGCAAAGCTCTCGGTGACGATCGGGTTGGTGAAGAACGAGCCGGCGCTGTAGGTGTCGGGGTCGGCGGCGTCGAGCACCATGCCCTTGCCGGCCCGGAGGCCGAGCACGCTCTGGCGCAATTCGGCCAGCGGCACCCGGTCGCCCAGCTGTACCCCGAGGGCGTTGGCCAGCTGCGGGTAGGTCACCGGCTGGCTCAGGGCGCTGCCGAGCACAGCGGCCTGTGCCGACATGTCGCGCAGCTCGAGTTCGATGGCGAGCACCACTCCGCGGCGGCCCTGCTTGAGCACCGAGGTGCGGTAGCCCAGGCCGAGTTCGGCGGCACTGAGCCGCTCCACCTCGCCGGACTCGAAGTCGAGGAAGTCGATGGCGGCCAGGCTGTTGGCCAGGTCCTGGCCGTAGGCGCCGATGTTCTGCACCGGGGCCGCACCGCTGGTCCCCGGAATACCGGAGAGGGCCTCGATGCCGGCCCAGCCGTTGGCCACCGTGAGGGCGACGAGGTCGTCCCACGGTTCGCCGGCCTGCACGCGGATGCGCACCGGGCGCCCGTCGACATCCCCGTCGGTTTCCGCGCCGGCGCCGGTCTCGGCCGACGGGGCGAGCACCTCCACACCCCGCGTGCACACCCGGATGACGGTGCCGTCGAAGCCGGTGTCGGCCGCGACGGTGTTCGAGCCACCGCCGAGCAGCACCCACGGTTCGTCGGAGCCCCAGGCATCCAGGGCCGCCTGGATCAAGCCGGCCTCATCGGCCGGTGCAACGAGGTGCGTGGGGGCACCGCCGACCCGCAGGGTCGTCAGGTCGGCCAGGGTCACGGTCGCCGGAACAGGCGCGGCTACGGGGTCGGTCATGGTCGCCTAGACCAGCGAGACGCGCGCCTGCGCCTTGCCGAGAACGGTGACGGAATTGAAGGTCACGGTGAGATCGATCCGCGCCACGCCGGCATCCGCGTCGAGCGCGCCCACCTTGGCGACCACGGTCACCACGGCGCCGAGGTCGGGGTCCACCGGCACCGGCCGGGTGAAGCGCACCTGGTAGTCCAGCACCCGGGCCGAGTCGCCGACCCAGTCCACGACGGGTTGGATGGCCAGGCCCATGGTGAGCATGCCGTGCGCGAGCACGCCAGGCAGCCCCACCGCGTGGGCGACGTCGTCGCGGTAGTGGATCGGGTTGAAGTCGCCGGAGGCGCCCGCGTAGCGCACGAGGGAGTCCCGGGTCAGCGGGAAGCTGCTCTCGGCGACGATGTCGCCCACGGTGAGGCTCTCAAGGCTGGGCGTGACGGGTGCGCTGGTGGTCATTCGTCTCCCCTGACGACGAGGGTGGAGGTGGCGGTGACCACGTGGGCGCCGGTGGCATCGACGATTGTCGACTCCGCGGTGACCATCGAGTGGCCGCCGAGGCTCTTCACGCTGGCGACGCGCAGCGTGGCGGTGAGTTCGTCACCGGCCACGATCGGGCGGCTGTAGCTGAACCGCTGGTCGCCGTGCACCACCCGGGTGAAGTCGATGCCGGCGTCGGGCTCGGCAAGCAGCTGGGCGAGGGTCGCCTCCTGCACCACCACGGCGAATGTCGGCGGCGCGACGATGTCGCTGTGCCCCGCGGCACGGGCGGCGTCGGGGTCGAAATTGATCGGGTTGGTCGCGAAGACTGCACGCGAGAACTCGCGCACCTTCTCCCGGCCGACCAGATACGGCGGCACGGCGGGAAAGACCCGACCCTGGATTGCTGGATTCACGGACACGTATCGAGTGTACTTGCGCCACGCAAGCGGGCGCTGGCCCGTGCCGCCACTCGGGTGGTGGCACGGGCCAGAATTGTCCGGTCGGGCCGGTTAGGGCAGACTTGGCCCAGTGGATTACGTACAGGTCGCACTGACCGCCCCCGAGGTTGCCCCCCCTGCTCACCGGCCTGCGCCAGGAGTACGACGCCCGCTACGGGCACGGCGCCGGCGAGTCGGTGCTGGATGTCGAAGCCGGCGAGTTCGAGTCGCCGACCGGAGCGTTCGTGGTGCTCCTGGACGACGGCACGACGGTCGCGGGCGGCGGCATCCGGCGCATCGACGACACCGTCGTGGAGATCAAGCGCATGTGGACGAACCCCGACTACCGCCGCCAGGGCTACGCCAGCCGGATGCTGCGCGAACTGGCCGGCCTCGCCCGCCAGCTCGGCTATCAGACGGTGCGGCTCGAAACCGGGCATGCCCAGCCCGAAGCCCTGGCGCTGTACCGTCGGTTGGGATTCGCCGAGATCGGCAGCTACGGTCCCTACGAGAACGCGACGGCCTTTGAGCTCGACCTCGACGCTGTCACGACGAAGCCCCGCCACTGAGGCCGTAGCGGCCGGCAGTGACGGGGCGTGCGAGCGCGGGGTCGTCAGGGTCAGACGGCGGGGATGACCAGTCCGCCCCAGGTCTCCTCCATGTAGGCCTGCGTCTCGTCGGAGAGCAGCAGCTCCGTGAGCTTGACGATGCGCGGGTCGTTCTCCAGCTCGGGCGTGGTGGCCAGCACGTTGAAGTACGGGCTGTCCGAGCCCTCGATCAGGATCGCCTGGTCGGCGGTGAGGCCGGCCGGCAGAGCGAACGAGATGGTGACGAACGCCACGTCGACGTCCTGCACGGCCTGCGGCAGGGTGGCGTTCTCGATCTCGCGGAACTCGTACTTGTTGGGGTTGTCGGTGATGTCGGCGAGCGAGGTGGGCTCGTCCGTCGTCTCGATCAGGCCCTCCGCGGCGAGGATCTTGAGCGCGCGGCCCTCGTTGGTCGGGTCGTTGGGGATGGCGATGGTGGCGCCGTCCTTGAGGTCGTCGAGGGAGTCCACGGTGTTGCTGTAGAACGCGGCGCTGGGCAGGTAGATCTCGCCGACGCTCACCAGGCTGCCGCCGGCCTGCTCGTTGTAGGTCTTCAGGAAGGTGGCGTTCTGGAACAGGTTCGCGTCGATCGATCCGTCGGACAGGGCCACGTTGGGGGTGTTGTAGTCGGTGAAGTCCTGGAAGGTGATGTCCAGCCCGGCGTCGGCGGCCAGGTTGTCCTGCACGAACTTGAGGATGTCGCCGGCCGGGGTGGCCAGGGCGCCCACCGTGATCGTGCCGAGGTCGTCGCCGGCTCCGGTCGTGGCGGGTTCGTCGGTCGTTCCCGCGCAGGCGGTGAGGGCGAACAGGGCGGAGAGGGTGACGGCGGCACCGGCAAGGCGCGTTCCGCGGGAGGTGAACTGCATGGGAGGGCTCTTCTCGTGGGTGGTGGTGGCCACGCCGTCATACTGACGCGGCGCGGTCGGGTGGGGTCTGGGTTACGCGCCGGTGACGGCGCTGGCGCGCAGGGCCGGTACTGTCTTCTCCGCGCGATTCGGCCGGGACCTGTGCGCGAATCGCTTGGCCAGCATCGTCGCCAGCCCCTGCAGCACCATGACGATCACGAAGATCACGATGATCACGGCGACCATGTGGATGGTGCTGTAGCGCTGGTAGCCGTAGCGCACGGCCACGTCGCCCAAGCCGCCGCCGGCGACGGTGCCGACCATGGCCGAGAAATTGATGATGGACGTCACCGTGGTCGACAGGCCCAGGATCATCGGCGAGAGCGCCTCGGGCACGAGGACCTTGGACACGATCTGCCAACGGGTCGCACCGAGCGACTCCGCGGCCTCGATCAGGCCGGTGTCGACCTCCTTGATCGCGATCTCCACCATCCGGGCGAAGAACGGGATGGCCACAACGGCCAGCGGCACGATGGCGGCGGTGGGCCCGATGAAGGTGCCCACCACCAGCCTGGTGAACGGGATCAGGGCCACCATCAGGATGATGAACGGCACGCTGCGGCCGAGGTTGACGATGAAGTCGAGCACCCGGTTGACCACCCGGCCGAGCCGGCGGGAGCCGAACGGGCTCTCGAACAGGCCGCCGGGTTCGGTGCCGACGAGCACGATGCCCAGCGGCAGGCCCACGATGATGGTGATGAGCAGCGAGACGCCGACCATGTAGAGGGTCTGGCCGGTGCCGATGAGCAGCACCTGGAACAGATCAGACCAGAATTGCGGCAGCGATGGATCCAGAAGCACGGTTACTCCCCCACGATTTCGACGAGCATGCCCTGGCTGCGCAGGTCTGAGATGGGCGCGGCATTGCCAGCCGCGCTACCCGGCAGCGCCAGTCGGGTGCGGCCGGCCTGGTTGCCGCCGATGGTCTCGATGGCCGCGCCGAGGATCGACACGTCCAGACCGTAGGTGCGGGCCAGCTGGGCGATCACGGGGCGGTCGGCCGACCCGCCGCTGAAGGTGATGTCGATGACGGTGTCGCCCGGCAGGCTCGGCACGGCGCCGAGCGGGAAGAGCTCGTGCGCGAGGCGGGACCCGGCGGTGGAGATCAGCGAGACGATACGCCCCTGCTCGACGATCCGGCCGCCCTCGATCAGCGCGGCGGAATCGCAGATGCGCTTGACGACATCCATCTCGTGCGTGATCAACAGCACCGTCAGGCCCAGGTCGGTGTTGATGGTCTTGACCAGGTCGAGGATCGACCGCGTGGTTTCGGGGTCCAGCGCGCTGGTGGCCTCGTCGGAGAGCAACACCTTGGGGCTGCCGGCCAGGGCCCTGGCGATGCCGACACGCTGCTTCTGACCGCCGGAGAGCTCCGCCGGGTAGGCGCCGGCCTTGTCGGCGAGGCCGACCAGGTCGAGGATCTCGAGGGCACGGCGGCGGCGGGCGTCGCCGTCGACGCCGATGATCTCCAGGCCCAGTTCCACGTTCCCGCGCACCGTGCGGCCGGCCAGCAGGTTGAAGTGCTGGAAGACCATGCCGATCTTGCGCCGGGCACGACGCAGATCGGCGGGCGAGAGCGCGGTGAGCTCGTCGCCGTCGACGGTCACGGTGCCGGCGTCCGGCCGTTCGAGCAGGTTGACCGCGCGGATCAGGGTGCTCTTACCGGCACCGCTCTGACCGATCACCCCGAAGATCTCCCCCTCGGCGACCTCGAGCGAGACGTCCTGCAGGGCAGCGGTGACGGTGCCGCCGGAGCGGAAGGTCTTGGAGACGTGCTGTACGGAGATCACGGTGGTCCTGAGGGTTCTCAGCGGCCTTGTACCGCAGTGATTCCGAGTGTGTCAATCGCAACGCCGCGGGCCAAATCACTGTGACGAAATAAGTCGCCGGGCCTCGGGAAGCCGCACCGACCCTCCGCGCGGGATAACGTTGACTCGTTATGCATAACAAATTGACCCCACACCCCGATCTTCCGATCGACCTGCCCACGGCCGAACGACTCGCCAAGGCCGTCGAACACTACGGCGAGTCCACCGTCGTCGACCACTCCGTCGCCCTGATGCGCGGCAAGAACGCCGGCAAGGACTTCCTGCTCTACGTGGGCGGCCGGCACGCGCTCGGCATCCTCGAGGGAGCGCCGGCGCTGTACTGGCCCGAGCTGTGGGGAGCCCGTGCGCTGCTACACGTCTGGAACGACTCCGCGGCACCGTACGTTGTGGTGGGCCTGAACAACGAGGCTTGGCGCATCCGCGAGATGTGCGCGAAGGTCGTCATGCTGCGCAAACTGGATGTCGCGCCCAAGCTCGTCAAGGCGACCACCGACGAGGTGCCCCGCGTGCGGGTCGCCGCCCTCAACGCCCTCGCCGAGCAGGGTCGCGAACAGGACATCCCCACCATCGTGGTGCGTCTGCGCGACCCCGACAAGGATGTGCGCCGCGCCGCCCAGCAGGCCCGGGACGCCATCATGACCCGGCTCAACCTCCCCAAGGAGTAACCCACGAACGCCATCCCCACTCCGAATCAGAGCACCCCGCGCCGAAACGCACAGCCGTACCGACGGTATGTGGCGATCGGTGACAGCTTCACCGAGGGCGTCGGCGATGACCTGCCCGACGGGCAGGTGCGCGGCTGGGCCGACCTCGTGGCGATCGGGCTGGCTGCGGCCACCCCCGAACCGGTCTCGTACGCGAACCTCGCCATCCGCGGCAAGCTGCTCGGTCCGATCGTCAGCGACCAGCTCAAGCCGGCTCTGGCGTTGAAACCCGACCTGCTCACGGTGTGTGGCGGCGGCAACGACATGATGCGCCCACGGGTGGAGATCTCCTACGTCGTCGATCTGCTCGACCACGTCGTCGACAAGGCCGTGGCCGACGGCATCCACGTTGTGGTACTCAGCGGCGGCAACCCGTCCAGGCACCTGCCCCTGGGCTCCCTGATGCAGAAGCGCGGCGACAGGCTCGCCGAGGCCGCCAGGGAGACCTTCGGCAAGCCCGGCGTGACCCTGGTCGACAACTGGATCGATACCGAGCTCATGAACGGCCGGTTCTGGTCGGCCGACAAGCTGCACCTGAACGCCCGCGGGCACACCAGGGTCGCGACGAATGTGCTCACCGCACTGAACGTGCCGATTCCCGCCGGGTGGGCCCAGGGCGCGGCCGGCGAGGCCCCGCCGCGGGAACGCATCCAGGACACCGCCGCGTACTACGCCGCCTACGTGCTGCCGTGGATCGGACGCCGGCTCACCGGCCGGTCTTCCGGTGACGGCCGCCCGCCCAAGCGCCCCGAGCTCACCGTCGTCGAGACGCCGTAGGACCAAGAACGGGCCGCGTGGTTGCCCACGCGGCCCGTTTTTGGTGTCGAGGACGAATCAGACTTTGCGGCCCGAGATCGTCCGGAGCAGGAAGACGATGACGGCGATCACTGCGAGGACCACACCGACCCAGAGCAGGAATTGCAGCGACTCGACGAGCCCGCCGGTGATGAGCAGGACCACGGCCACGACGGCGATGATGATGACTAGAAGATTCATGTGTCAAACCTTTCCTAGAACCGAGGGTTTCCTCGTGTTCGAGATGCTAGACCCGTCACGGCGCTGATCGCGAGCTATTTCTGAGTTTTCATCAGCGTGTCATCACCTGGTCGGCGAGGTAGCCGCCGAATCCGCCCGGCACCCGGCCGTCCAGCCGGCCAGAGGTGAGCACCGGGATGAGCGCGGTGCGGCACTCCCGCGCGCCGAGGGTGCGGAGCGCCTCCACCAGCAGCACGTCCTCGTCCGAGTCGACGTCGCTGAACCCCTCGGCCTGCAGGTAGCGGTCCGCGCGCACACCCAGGTTGGCGCCGTGCACGTGCGGATGACCGTCGACCAGGGTGTGCGACCCGTGCCAGCGGTCACGCTCCTGCACCGGCAGTTCGTCGTCGGGCAGCACGGTGCCGAGCACCAGTTCGGTGCCGGCCTCGGCCAGGGCCAGCTGCGCCGTCAGCCAGCGCCGGGGAACCGCGGAGTCGGCATCCGTCGTGGCCACCCAGGTGTGCGCCGCCGCGGCGTCGGTCAACAGGTGGGCCACGCCCGCCCGGCGGGCCGAGCCGACCGATCCCGCCGAGCACTCCAACGCCCTGAACTGCGGCCACTGCGCCACCACCTCGGCAGACCCGTCGGTGCAGCGGTCGAGGACCACGACGACCGAGATGGCCGGGGCGTCCGTGCCGAACTCGTCCTCTACGGCCTGCACGGCGTCGGCGAGCGCGGCCAGGCACCTCGGCAGCCGGCTCTCCTCATCGCGGGCCGGGACCACCACGATGAGTCTGTCGATTCGAGTCGTCACTCCGCGAGCCCCTCTCGCTGCGCCACGGAGGGGGCCGGGGACGGCTCGTAGACCTCCAGCACGAAGTCGCGCTCCACGTGCTGCACGGTGCGGTCGAGTCCGGGCAGGGCGGCGAGCGCCGCGTGCACCTCGTCGCCCCCGAGCGGGTATTCCCCCACCGGGTGCCGCCAGTGGCAGGCCACCAGAGCGCCGTTCGGGGTGAGGCTTCGCCGGCACCGTTCCAGCAGCACGGCCAGGTCAGTGGGTGAGCAGTAGTAGCCGATCTCCGACAGCACCACCAGGTCGAAGGTGCCGGCGGGCCACTCGGCCGGCAGGGCGCGCCGTTCCACTGTCACGCCGGGCAGGCCGGCGAGCCGCTCGCGGGCCACGGTGAGGGCCTGTTCGTTGATGTCGGTGGCCAGGAGGGTGTCGCAGCGGTCGGCGAGGTCCCGGCTGAGCACGCCGATCGAGCAGCCGAGCTCGAGGGCGGCGCCGTAGCGCGGCAGTGGTAACGCCGCCAGGGTGACGGCGCGTTTGCGGGCCTCATACCAGCGGGTTTCGAATCCCCAGGGATCCGCCGACCCCGCGTAGAACTCGTCGAAGAAGCCGGCCGTGAGGCTGGCCAGGGGCGACCCGGCGACCGGTGCTGCCGGGAGGACGTCGGCCGCGGCGCCGACGAAGTCCTCATGGTCCCGCTCGAAGTGGGCGGCGAAACCCGGTTGCACGATGGCCTCGTCACCGGGCCGGTCTGACAAAGGCTGCACCTGGCTGGTGTGCGCCGCCATGGCGGTGTTCTTGCGTTCCCGGGCCGCCGCGTCGAGGTCGAGGCGGCACAGTGCCGTGCCGTCCGCACCCGTGGGCCAGACCGGGTCCTCCGGCGACGACCAGTGCCACGCCCAAATCGGGTACTCCAACAGCCTGGCGCCGGTGCGGCCGGCGACGAGGGCAGCCGCCTCGCCAGCTGCCGCGTGGTCCGGATGCCCGTCCAACCGCCACGGGGCGACGATCCAGGTTCCGCCGGCCGGCCCGGGGGCCGCCTGGTCCGCCGCGACCACCTGCGACACCGCCTCCTCCAGACTGTTGCGGTGCTGGGACAGGTCACCGTCGGGGAGGTCGAGAAGGCGCACCGTCGCCGTCGGGGCCAGTGCCCGCACCGCGTTCACCATCTCCACCCGGCGTACCGCGGCGAGATCGGCGGCGGTCAGGGTGGGCGAACGCGGATGCGAGGCCTCACCGTTCGTGGCGGCGATCACCGTGATCGCCAGTCCGAGCTGCCCGGCGACGGCGATCAGCCCACCGGCACCGAGGGACTCATCGTCGGGGTGGGCGGCCACCACGATCAGCCGGGCACAACCCTCCAGCGTGAGCGGCCGGATCCGGTCCGACCAGTCGGCCTCGTCCCAGCGCCGTTCGCTGGTGCCGCCGGTGTCGTGCGTGAAGCTCACCACGAGGCCGCCTCCTCGACGAGCAGCCGTCGACCCAACGCCGCATCGTCTCGCTCCGCGTGATGCTGGCGCACGTACAGCGTGAGATCAGCCACCCGGCGAGCGTGCCGGGCATCCAGGGCGAGCGGGGCCGGGCCGAGCGCGTGCCCGACCCTGCCGAGCACCTCGTCCACAGTGCGCGCGACGAGGCCGCGCACCCGGGCGGCGAGCAGCCCGCCGGCCGCGCCTTCGGCCTCACCCCGATCGATCGCCGCGGCCGCGTCAGCCAGCGCCGCGCCCGCACCCACCAGGGCCAGGTCCACGGCGCCCAGCTGGGACAGCAGGATCTGGTCGGGTTCACGTCGCTCTGCCGCCTGCCGCAGCTGCCGGGCAACGCCAACGGCGCCGCCCCACCAGCAGGCGGCCACCTGAATGCCGCCCCAACTGAAACCCGGCCGGGTGAGGTACCAGCCGTCGTCGCCGACGGGCACCGCCGGGACGCCGGTGAAGTCCACCGGACCGCTGGGCACCTGGCTGAGTCCGGTCGCGAACCAGGCGTCCTCCTGGACGGCGACGCCGGCATCGGCCAGGTCCACGGCGAAGAGCCGCCGACGGGCCGGCTGCTCACCGTCCGGCGTGGTGTGCGCGGTCACGAGCGCGTGGCTGAGCGAGCCGGCCAGCGAGCACCAGGGCTTCCGGCCGCTCAGCTGCCAGCCCCCCGCGCTGCGGGTGGCGCCGACCCGCAGGCCGGGGCCCTCCGCCGCGAAGACGCCCCAGCTGGACGGCCCCTCGCCGCCTGCGCCCGGCAGGACGGCGACCGCCTCGGCCGTGCCGCCCGGCGCCTGCTGCAGGATCGCGAGGGCATCGGTGTGCGCCTCGAGCACCCGGGCGGCCGTGAGGTCGGCTGCCGCCACGGTGGCGAGCGCGTCGAACAGGGCATCGGTGCGGCCGGAGCCGGGCTGCGGCAGGGTCCCGGCCGACGCGACGGCGAACCGGATGGCCCGCTCCGCGTTCCCGTCCACCGCCCAGGCCGCCTCGACGAGGTGGGCCAGCCGCTCGAGATCCTCCGGCGGCCGGGAACCGCGGCTCCTGCTCACTCCCCCGACCGTCAGCACTGCGGGTGCGGCCGCGGGGCCTGGCTGCGTCGTCATGGCTCTCCCCCTGATCCGGCACGGCGGCAGCCCGGAGCATCCGGGGCCGCGTGGCGATACGTGTCAGATCATCCTGCCAAACATCCCGCCCTGCGACGGCAGGAATCCGTGCCCGACACCTTACGAAGACGGAAGAACGGGGATACCATCCCCCATACGGGGGTGTTCCCCGAAGTGTGACCCTGAGGCACCGTTGATAGGGCCCGACCGAGGTCACACCCGAAACACCACCGCATGGGGCGGGCCGTCATCGGGGTGGCCTGCCCCTTCCTCTGCCCATCGGGGCCTTCGCGTCCGCGGGAGGATGCTGCTCACGCGCAGGTGCGCGGGCCCGCCGCTAGACCGGCACCGCCGCGGTCCCCCGCGTGAGCTCGGTCACCCGCTCGACCTGGCTCTGCACCAGTCGAGCATCCGCCACCGTCACACGGTGCACGGCACCGGTGATGGTGATCTCCGCCACGGTCTGCTTGTCGGCGCAGGAGGCGCCCACCCACAGGTCCACCTGGCCGGGCTCGACGATGCGCTCGTGCCGGAGGCCGGTGAACGCCAGCCGGGCCGTCGGAACGGCGAAGCGCACCACGACCTCCTCGCCGGGCTCGAGAGCGACGCGGTGGTAGCCCAGCAGCTGGGCGACCGGCCGGGTGACGCTGGCGTGCACATCCCGCGCATAGAGCTGCACGAGATCGGTGCCGGCCCGCTCGCCGGTGTTGCGGATCCGCACACTCGCCGAGAACGTGCCGCCGGCCGCGACCTCGGCGTCGGCCACCAGCCCGGTTCGGTCGAAGGTGGTGTAGCTCAGCCCGTGCCCGAACGGAAGCACCGGGGTGCTGTCCACGCTGGTCACGTCAGACGGGCCACCCAGGATCGGGTGCAGGTAGGAGTAGGGCTGCGCCCCGGCAGACCTGGGCAGCGACACGGGCAGGTGCCCGGTCGGCGCGACCGCGCCGGACAGCACCGACGCGATCGCGACTCCGCCCTCTTCACCGGGGAAGAACGCCTGCAGCACCGCCGCGGGCGCGTGCGGGCCGTCGACGGCCCACGCCACCGCATACGGCCGGCCCGTCATCAGCACCATCACCACGGGAGTGCCCGTAGCGACCAGGGCCTCCACGAGTTCACGTTGCACCCCGGGCAGCTCAAGGCTTTCCGCGTCGTTGCCTTCACCCACGGTGCCACGACCGAAGAGTCCGGCCCGGTCGCCCACGACGACCACGGCCACATCGGCGGCGCGCGCCGTCTCGACGGCGGCGGCGATCGCGGAAGCGTCGGACCCCTCCACCTCGCAGCCCGCGGCCCACACGACCTCCGCCGAGGGGAACTCCTGCTGGAGCGCCTCCAGCACCGTGGGCATGGTCAGGTCCGCCGGCACGTCAGGGTGGTGCGCCAGCACGTGGTTCACGAACGAGTAGCAGCCCATCAGGGCCTCGGTCGAGTCGGCGTTCGGGCCGAGCACCGCGATGGTGCCTGGGCCCCGGTCGCCGGTGCCCAGGAGCGGAAGGACGCCGTCGTTGGTCAGCAGGATCAGGGATTCCTCGGCCAGAACCCGCGCCACCCGCCGGTGCTCTGGCGAGTCCAGGTCGACCTCGGTGGGCGCCATGGTGAAGGTCTCATCGAGCAAGCCCAGGTCCTCCTTCTGCGAGAGCACCCGCAGCACGGCCCGGTCGATGAGCGCCTCATCCGTCAGCCCGGCACGCACCCGCTCGGCCAGGGGCGCGAGGAACGCGTCGCCGGTGGGCAGCTCCACGTCGATCCCCGCGGTCAGGGCGAGTTCCGCGGCCTCACCGCGGTCGGCGGCGACGGCGTGCATCAGCTGCAGGAATGCCACCGAGAAGTAGTCGGACACCACGACACCGTCGAAGCCCCACCGGTCGCGGAGGATCTCGGTGAGGTACTCCGGGGTGGCGCCCACCGGGGCGCCGTCGATCTCGGCGTACGAGTTCATCACCGACCGCACCCCGCCGTCGAGCACGGCCATCTCGAAGGGGGGCAGGAACACGTCGTTGATCTCCCGCGACCCGGCGTGCACCGGGGCGTGGTTCCGGCCGGCCTGTGTGGCCGAATAGCCCACGAAGTGCTTGAGGGTGGCGTGCACCCCGGCCGACTGCAGACCGGTGACATAGGCGGTGCCGATGGTCCCGACCACATAGGGATCCTCGGCGATGCACTCGTCGACCCGGCCCCAGCGGGGGTCGCGGATCACGTCGAGCACCGGGGCGAGCCCCTGGTGGATGCCGAGCTGCTTCATCGATCCGCCGATCAGGCGGCCCATCTCCTCCACCAGGGCGGGATCGAACGCGGCCCCCCAGGCGAGCGGGGTGGGGAACGTCGCGGCCTTCCACGCCGCGAGTCCGGTCAGGCACTCCTCGTGCACGATGGCGGGGATGCCGAGCCGGGTCTCTCCGGTGAGGCGGCGTTGCTCCGCCCAGAGCCACTCGGCCCGCTCCACGGGGTCGACCGGCCGGGTGCCGTACACCCGGGTGAGGTGGCCGAGCCCGTGCTGCGTCGCCTCGTCGTATTTCGTCGAGGTGGCCATTTCCCCGGCGAGGGGGGCGACGACCTCGCCGCCCTGGTCGACCCAGTAGCCGACCAGCTGGGCAAGCTTTTCTTCGAGGGTCATCCGGGCGTGCAGTTCGCGCACGCGGTCGGATGCCTGGGGCAGTTCTGGGTTAGTCACAACGGTCTCTCTCTACTTCTTCAACGTCGACGAATCAGGCTGCGCGTATCGCGGGCAGCCGATCAACCCTTGACCGCGCCGGTCAGCCCGCCGACGATGCGGCGTTCGAACAGGGCGAAGAACACCAGCGCCGGAATCATGGACAGCGAGGTGAAGGCCAACACCTTCGCGGTGTCCACCGAGTACTGCGACGCGAACGATTGCACACCCAGCGGCAGGGTGAATACGGCGTCGTTGTTCAGGATGAACAGGGGCAGCAGGTAGCTGTTCCAGCTGGCGATGAATGCCAGGATGCCCACGGTGATGACGCCGGGCATGGCCAGCGGCACGATCATCCGCCAGAAGAAACCGAGCCGGCTGCAGCCGTCGATGAAGGCGGCCTCCTGGATCTCATCGGGGATGGCCCGGAGGAACGGCACCAGGATGATGATGGTCGTGGGCAACGCGAACGCGATCTGCGGCAGGATGACGCCACCGAGCGAGTTCATCAGGCCCAGGTTCTTCACCACCAGGTACAGCGGGGTGATGGCCACCGTCATGGGGAACATCAGACCGGCCGCGAAGGTGGCGTAGAGGATGCCCCGGCCGCGGAACTTGTACCTGGCCAGCACGTAGCTGGCCATCAGGCCGAGCACCACGACGCCGAGAGTGGTGGCGAACCCGGCGATCAGGGAGTTGCCCACCAGCCGCCAGAACGTGCCGCCGGTCAACACGTCGAGGTAGTTGCCGATGTTCCAGACGCTCGGCCAGCCGGACGGGTCTGTGGTGATCTGGGCGTTGGTGCGGAACCCGCCGATGATGATGAACAGCACCGGGGCGAGCATCAGGCCGATCACCAACACCGCGACGACGTAGGCGACGGGAGTGCCCCAGCGCCGGCTCGTCTTGATCGGAGCCGGCGGGTTGGCCGGCGGCAGCGCCACAGCGGGCGTCGTGAGCGCGGTCATTTGCTCGTCCCCTTCTCGGTGATTGCGCCTTCGGTGTCCCGACTCAGCACGAAGCGCTGATAGATCAGCGCGACGACGAGGGAGATCAGGAAGAGCACGACGGCGACGGCGTTTCCGTATCCGTAGTTGCCGGCGTTCCGGCCGTTGGCGACGAGGTAGGTCGCCATGGTCGACGTGCCCGCGGTTGACGCGATGTACTGACCCCAAATGATGTAGACGAGGTCGAAGAGCTGCAGGGCGCCGATGATCGACAGGAACGCCCAAATGCGCAGGGTGGGAGCGAGCAGCGGCAGGGTGATGTGCCGTTGGATCTGCCAGAACGAGGCACCGTCGATGGCCGCGGCCTCCGGCAGTTCCTCCGGAATGCCCTGCAGACCGGCGAGGAAGAGGATGACGGCGAAGCCGACGTACTTCCAGGTGATGATCACCATGAGGGTCCAGATGGCGATGTCAGGGTTCGACAGCCAATCCTGGGTGAACGCGCCCAACCCGAGCTTCTCCAGCATGCCGTTGACCGCGCCGTTGGACTGCAGCATCAGGCTCCAGCCGGTGCCGACGACGACCTCGGAGATCACGTACGGCACGAAGATCAGCACCCGGATGAGGGACTGCCCGCGGAGTTTGCGGTTCAGGAGCAGCGCGAGGAGGATCGCGACCGGCCCCTGGAGCACGAGGGAGAGAACGACGATGACGCCGTTGTGGGTGAGGGCTTCCTGGAACGTGGGGTCCTGAAGGATCGTGACGTAGTTGCGGAACCCGACGAAGTCGGTCGGCGGGCCGTAGCCCTGCCAGCTGAAGAAGCCGTAGTACGCCGCCATCACGACGGGGAAGATCACGAAGCCGAGGAAGACGATGAGAGCGGGACCGACGAGGACCGCGATCTCGACCCTGGCCCCGACCGAACTGCTGCGGCGGCGCCGCACGGGCGGGGCCACGGGCGTGGTGCCCGTGGCCCCGCCGTTCGCGAGATCCACCTCTAATCGCGTCGGAGTGTTCTCGCGAACTGACATGAGTGGTGCCTAGGCCTTCTTGGCCGCGTCGTTCACAGCCTGGATCAGCTGCTCCGGGCTGCCCTTGCCGGCCAGCAGGTCGACAACGCCGACGTTCAGCGCGTTTCCGACGTTCTGGCCGTAGACGGTGTCAAGCCACTGCGAGACGTACGGGGCCGCGTTGTAGGCCGCGATGATCTCCTTCAGGTAGGGCTCGGTGACGGCTTCCTGCGCCACGGTGTTCACCGGCGGGGCGTTGAAGGCCGCGTAGTACTCCTTCTGCACATCGGCGCTGCCGATGTAGTTGAGGAAGTCGAGGCACTCAGCGGGAGCATCGACCGAGCAGGAGTAGCCGTCAACGCCACCGAGGATCGAGCCGGGCTCGCCCTCGCCGCCGTCAACCTCGGGGAACGCGAACCAGGACAGGTCGGCCAGCGGCTTCTCGTCCGGGGTCAGCGATGCGATCACGCCGGGGTTCCAGGCGCCCATGAGTTCCATGGCTGCCTGGTGGTTGGCCAGGAGGCCGGCGGAGCTGCCGGCGCCCTGCTGGGCGGCGGTGGTCAGGAAGCCCTGGTTGTAGGGCTCGGTGGCGGCGAAGCTCTCGAGGTCTTCACCGGCCTTGATCCAGCAGTCATCCGAGAAATCCTTGGTGTCTGCGGCCTCGGCCAGGACATCGGGGCTGCATTCGCGCAGCGCGAAGAAGTAGAACCAGTGCGCGGCGGGCCAGGCGTCCTTGGCGCCGAGTGCGATCGGGGCGACCCCGGTGGTCTTGAGCTTGTCGACCGCGGTTTCGAGGTCGGTGATCGTGGCCGGTGCTTCGGTGATACCCGCGGCGTCGAAGAGGTCCTGGCTGTAGAAGATGCCGCCGGGGAGCACGGCGACCGGCATCGCGTAGACCTTGTCTTCGAGGCTGTTCGCGATGAACGAGCCGTCGGGGATCTCCTCATGCACCTGGTCGGAGATGCCTTCGGTGATGTCCATCAGCTGGCCGGCCGCGACCATGGCTGCCATCTTGCCGCCACCACGCTGCAGGAAGATGTCTGGTGCGTCGCCGGAGTTCAGCGCGGTCTGCAGCTTGCCGTCCAGGTCTTCGTTCTGGATCGCCTGCACGTCGATGGTGACGCCGGGGTTGTCGGCCTCGAAATCGGCGACGGTCTTGTCCCAGAATTCCTGGCCGGGGCCGGTGGTGGAGTTCTGCCAGAGGCTCATCGTGACGTCGCCGCCAGAGGACCCTTCGTTCGAATCGGCGCTGCAGGCGGTGAGGCCCAGGGCGCTGAGGCCCAGGACCATCGTTCCCGCGAAGATCCTCTTCGCCGTGGTGGTGTGGTTCACCTTCATTGGTTCAACCTTTTCTCTTCATTGAGGGACACCATCGGTGGTCGATGGTCTTGGTGTGAAGCCGCGCCCTGACGGGCTGCTGTTCGGTTCGGACTCCGACAGGGCTGCCCTGTAGGTTCCGGATGGCCTCAGTGTCACAGCGGAAAAATGGAGTGTCAAACGTTTTCGAAATCATTTTCCAAATCACCCTATGCTGAACCCATGACCCCCCGTGCCACGATCCACGATGTCGCCGCAGCAGCCGGCGTATCGGTGGCGACGGTCTCCAAGGCCGTGAACGGGCGGTACGGCATCTCGGCCGCGACTACCGCCAGGGTGCTCGATGTGGTGCAGCAGCTGGGCTATGAGTCCAGCCTCGTGGCCAGCAGCATGCGTTCCCGCCGCACCAGCGTCATCGGCATCCTCGTCGCCGACTTCGAGCCGTTCAGCGCCGAGATCCTCAAGGGCGTCGGCGTGGCCCTGGCGGATTCCCGCTACGACCTGCTCGCCTACAGCGGCTCCCGGCAGCGCGAGACCAACGGCTGGGAACGGCGCTCCCTGAGCCGGCTCAGCGGGACGCTGATCGACGGGGCCATCATGGTCACACCCACCGTCGACACCGCCTCAGCGGAAATCCCCGTGGTGGCCATCGACCCGCACACCGGCCGGGCCGACCTCCCCACCGTGGAGTCGGACAGCTTCGGCGGTGCCCTGCAGGCCACCCGCTACCTGATCGAGCTCGGCCATCGCCGGATCGGCTTCCTGGCCGGCCGACCAGACCTCCGCAGCGCCACCCTCCGCGAGGCCGGTTACCGGCAGGCCCTCACGGATGCGGGCATCCAGTTCAACCCCGCCCTGGTTCGGGTCGGGTTGTACAAGCGGGAGACGGCCAAGGCGCCCGCCGCGTCGCTGCTGTCGATGACGGACCGCCCGACGGCGGTGTTCGCCGCGAACGATCTCTCGGCGATCGCGATCATCCAGGTCGCCGCGGAGCTCGGAATCGACGTGCCGCGCGACCTGTCGGTGATCGGTTTCGACGACATTCCAGAGGCCTCCCAGATGAACCCGGCGTTGACCACCATCCGTCAGCCGATGAAGAAACTCGGCGCCACCGCGGCCGGGATGCTCGTCTCGCTGCTGAACGGCGAGATTCTGCCGCAGAACCACATCCGACTGCCGACCGGGCTCGTGCGCCGGGCGACGACGGCGCCGCCCCAGAGCTGAGCTTTCGCCTGGCGGGTGCGGTGCGTCACGGTGCGCGAGAGCACGGTCGGCGCATCCGGTCATCGGGGGCCTCGCCTCAGCCTCAGGACCGGGCAATACTGGGCGCTGCACGGCGACGTCCGCACGTGCTCGCGACATCCGGCTCAGGCTAGGCGTCCGGGAACCGGCCGGTGACGTCTCCGACCGTTCGCCATCGAAAGGGGAACGCCGTGGGCCAGTCGCGTACCGGCGACGAGACACCGCACCGTCTGGGCATCGCGGGCCTCGGCGTCACCTCAGCGGCCTACCTCCAGACATTGACGGCCAGTGATGCCGTGGTGATCACGGCCGTGGCCGATCTGGATGCCGCGCGCGCCCGCTCGGTGGCAGCCGGGCTGCCGTTTGCGCGCGTCATGACCGTCGCCGAGCTGCTGACCGCCGACGAGGTCGATACCGTGCTGAACCTCACCACCCCGGCCTCCCACGCCGAGATCGCGCTAGGCGCCATCGCCCAGGGCAAGCAGGTCTATGGCGAGAAGCCGCTCGCAGTGACCCTGGCCGAGGGCCGCAGCATCCTCGCGGCCGCGACCCACGCCGGGGTCAGGGTCGGGTCCGCGCCGGACACCGTGCTCGGTACCGGCATCCAGACCGCCCGCGCCGCCATCGACGACGGGCTGATCGGCCGCCCGGTGGCCGCATCGGCCGTCATGGTCACCGCCGGCCACGAGCTCTGGCACCCGAACCCGGACGACCACTACCGCGAGGGCGGCGGCCCGCTCTTCGACATGGGCCCGTACTACATCACCGCGCTGATCCACCTGCTCGGACCCATCCGGTCGGTCACCGGAGCCTCCAGCCGGCCGCAGGACCACCGGGTCATCCGCACCGGGCCGCGGGCGGGCGAGAGCATCCCGGTCCTCGTCGACACTCACGTCACCGGAGTGCTGGAACATGACAGCGGTGCACTCTCGACCATCACGATGAGTTTCGACGCTGCGGCCACCGTGAGGTCACCGCTCGAGGTGTACGGCACCGAGGGCACCCTGTCCGTGGGCGACCCCGACACCTTCGACGCGCCCACCGGCCTCCGTCGGGCGCATGATGGCAGTTTCCACCCGCTCGACCCGCTGGCCGGCTACGTCGACGGCACACGCGGAATCGGTCTTGTCGACCAGATCCGGGCGCCCCGCCGTACTGCGGCGCGCGCCAACGGAGGACTCGCCCTGCACGTGCTCGACGTCATGGAGTCCCTGCAACGCGCGGCGTCGGAGGGCCGCCGCGTGGACATAACGACCGCCGCCGACCGACCTGCCTCCGTACCGCTGACGCCCCGCGCCGAGTGGCTCGGGGCGGTCCATGAGGGGCGCCGAGTGTGAAACCCGCGGTGGCCGACGTGGAGCTCTGGCATCCCCTCGAGTCGAGCCGTTGCCACCGGCCCGGGCCGTCGGAGCCCCTCGGAGTGGGACCTGACCCGACGCGCGCGCGTCGGTAGCGTGAGCAGCATGTTCGGACGACGCAAGCCACCCCCACGGGAACAGCCCGCAGAGCCACTCGAAAGCCCCGGCACCCAGGCGCTCATGCGCCAGGTGCAATCGCAGCTCGCCGAGAAGCCGCGACTCGGTGCGCAGATCGCGGGACAGGAGATCTTTCAGAATATCCTCACCCTGGTCAAAGACGAGCGCGGGGTGCAGGTCGAGGTCGTAGCGACAATTCTCGGCGGCCTCGCCGGACGCGCATGCCTACTCGCCGGCCTTTCCGGGCAGGCGGGTAACGATCCGACACTCAGCAGGCTGACCCTCAACACAATCGGCACCAAAGACGGCGGCACCTACCTCGCCGGCGACGCAATAAACTGGCAGCTCGCCGAGGGCCCGTACTCGGTATTCGCGCTCATCGCGGGCTACCTGCAGAGCGTGGGAGAGCCGATCCCCGATGCTCACGAGTTCTTCGCGCACAGCGCGCGGTCGTTGGGTGGGCCGGCCTTCGGGGTACCGCGTTTCGCTCCCGGCACAGGGGTCGGCTCGACGCCTCTCGAGTACGCCGACGCACTGTGGGCCAACGTCAGCGGCTCGCTGCGACGCTATGCTCCCGACCCGCAGCTCTGGCCGGCATCGTACGGTGTCGCTATCCAGCAGCTGCTCGAGATGGCCACAGGCGCCGGCCTCGACCTCCAGGCGCTCGTGCGCGTCATCATGGACAGCTCACTTGCCGTCTCCAAGGTTCCGCTGAAAGTACCTGCCGCCTGAGGCAGCTCGTACCCGCCCGGGATCCGCCGCGGTACCGGTCGAAACGCCCGCGGATCGCGGGTTCCGTGCCTGGCTCCGTGGCTGCTGCGAGAATGCGCGAAAAGAAGAAAGGCCCCGTGACCGGACAAATTCCTGGTCAAAGGGCCTTTATGTGTAGCGGGAGCGGGAATTGAACCCGCGACACCACGATTATGAGCCGTGTGCTCTAACCAACTGAGCTACCCCGCCTTAGACCTTCAGAGCCTAGCTCTCAAGCCTGAGCCCCCTGTGGGAATCGGACCCACTACCTCTTCCTTACCAAGGAAGTGCTCTACCAATGAGCTAAGGGGGCAAAACCTCAAACATCTGAAGCTGAACCGTGCTTTTGGCAACCGGTAAACATTATCACCTCGCGAGACCCCTCGGTGACACAGCGGGGCCATCCGGTGCAATTGTGACGCCGGGCAGCACCCAGGCCGTGAAGGATGCGCCCGTGGCGACCAGTCGGACCCCGGTGTCGGAGACCGTGCAGACAGCCGTTCCGGCCTCGGGCGGCAGCTGGCCGACACGGCCGCCGACCGGCAGCACCCAGTCCGGCAGGGTCACCTCTGCTGCGGCCCGGGTGGCCAGCAGCAACACCGACTCGTGCCCGGTCTCCCGCACGTACACGAGCGCGTCGTCGCCCACGTGCAGCCAGCGCAGTCCGCCGGTGCTGAGGGCCTCGTGGGCACGGCGCAGGCCGATCAGGGACGCGTACAGATCGATGGTCGAGGCTACGGGCGGCTCGGCCGCACTGGACCACGGCATCGGGGTGCGGGAGTGTTCGCCGTCGACGCCGGTCAGACCGAATTCGTCGCCGGCGAAGACCACCGGGATGCCCGGCAGGGTCACCGAGAGGCCCAGGGCCACCGGCACTGCCTCGGCGGCGGCGTGGGTGCGGAACCTGGCCGTGTCGTGGGTGTCGAGGGCGTTCATGGTGGCCAGCCGGGTGCGCCACGGGAACCCGGCGGCGAAGCGGGTGTGCGCCCGGTGGAACTGCTCGCCGGTGTGGGCCGGGATGCTGCCCAGCGGCAGCCCGAAGAACGACGGCACCTGGTCGGGCCGACACAGCCACGACCACAGCGGCCGGGTGAAGTTGGCGTAGGTCATGGCGCCGTGCCAGGCGTCGCCCTGGAAGTCGCCGGAGGCGTCGTTGGTGAATTCGCCCAGCAGGATCGTGTCGGGGTTCACCTCGATCATCGTGCGGCGGATGGCCTGGCGTACCTCGGCGTTGAGGTCTTCGTCGCCGAGTCGGCCGGTCATGTTCGCCACGTCGATGCGCCAGCCGTCCAGATGGAATGGCGGCTTGAGCCATTTGGCCACCACCGAGTCGGGCCCGTCGATGAACCGACGGCGGAGCTCGGTGGAGGCCCAGTTGAACTTGGGCAGCTCTGGCACCCCCAGCCAGGACTGGTAGTCGCGCTGCTCGGGGTCGAGCCAGTAGTAGAAGGCGCTCTCCGGGGCCGCCGGGGTGTGGTGCGCGGCCTGGAACCACTCGTGGCCGTGGCCCGAGTGGTTGGCGGTGAGGTCGCCGATCACCCGCAACCCGCGGGCGTGCGCGGCCTCGACGAGCCGGATCAGGGCCGCGTCGCCGCCGAGCAGCGGGTCTACCTCGGTGAAGCTGGCCGCGTCGTAGCGGTGGTTGGAGCGGCCGGGGAACACCGGGGTGAGGTAGATCAGGGTCACGCCGAGGCGTTCGAGGTGGTCGAGGTGGTCGGTGATGCCGTCGAGGTCGCCGCCGTAGAACTGCTGCGAGCGGCCCGGCGGGAGCTGGTCGACGGCGTCGTCCCACTCGGCGGGGATGGCCCAGTCCGGTGTGTCGCGGACGGCGGCGGCGCTGGAGCGGGCGAACCTGTCGGGGAAGACCTGGTACATGACGCTGGTCGCCGCCCACGCAGGCGGGGCCGGGTGGGCGACGAGCTTGAAGTCTTCGGAGTCGAGGGTCTCGATGTCGTGCAGACCGCTCGCGTTCAGCCACCAGTGGCCGCCGTCGGCCATGCCGATCAGGAACCTGTAGCCGTGCACAGGGTTCTCCACCCGCAGCTCGGCGGCCCACCAGACGTAGCCGTGGTCCGGCGCACCGGCGCCCCCGAGTCGCCGGGCGTCCTCGAAGCGCGGTTCCCGGTCGGGGTTGGCCCGGGTGCGCACCGTCGCCACGTCCCCGAAGGCGGTCGGGATGCGCAGCCGCACGGTGACGGTGTCGCCGAGGGCCGGCGCCTGGGTCGAGACGTAGAGCGGCGAGCCGTCATGGTGCGGAAGGGCGAGGAGCGGCTTGGGTTGATGCGGAAGCAGGTGGTGCGGGAGCGGCTGGTGCGGGAGCATCCGGCGGTTACTTGACCGATCCGGCCGTCAGGCCGCCGACGATGTACTTCTGCAACCAGAGGAACAGCGCCATCACGGGCAGGGCCGCGAGCACCGCACCGGCCGCGAAGACCGAGTAGTTGCTCGAGAACTCCTGCGAGACGAACTGGTAGAGGCCCACCGCGAGGGTCTGCTTCTCGGGCGTGATCAGCACGATGCTGGCGATCACGAACTCGTTGGTGGTGCCCACGAACGACAGCAGTCCGACCACGGCGAGGATGGGCGCGACCAGGCGCAGGATGATCGTGAAGAAGATCCGGGCATGGCCGGCGCCGTCCAGCTTGGCGGCCTCGTCGATGGAGGCCGGGATCGTGTTGAAGAACCCGTACATCAGGTAGGTGTTCACGCCGAGGGCGCCGCCGAGGTACACCATGATCAGGCCGATCTGGGTGTCCAGGCCGATGGCCGGGAAAATGTCGGAGATGCCGTTGAGCAGCAGGAAGATCGCCACCACGGCGAGCAGCTGCGGGAACATCTGCACGAGCACCAGCATCAGCAGGCCCGCCCGGCGGCCGGTGAAACGCATCCGCGAGAACGAGTATGCGGCCAGCGCGCCGAGGAACACGGTGCCGGCGGACGTGATGCCGCCGATCAGCAGGGTGTTGCCGTACCAGGCCGCGTACGGCTGCTGCGGCAGGTTGAACAGGGTGACGTAACTGCCCAGGTCGACCTCGCTGAACAGGCCGTTGGCGGTGATCAGGGTGCCGCCGGGGTGCAACGACGCGGAGAGCACGTAGAGCAGCGGGAAGGCGGAGAAGACCACCATGACAGCGCCGACCAGGTGGCGCCAGCCGGTGGCGCGGAACCACCGGCCGAAGTTGAAGGGCTGCTTGACGGGAATGTATTCCTGGTTGTCCGGGGCTGCGATGTTCGGGGCGATGGTCATCTCAGTTCAACTCCTCTAGCGCCTTGGTCTGTTTGAAGCTGATGATCGACACGAGGGCGACGAGCACGAAGATCAGGATCGAGAAAGCGCTCGCGAGTCCGTAGTCCCGGTTGGCGCCGACGAAGGCAACCTTGTAGACCATCGAGATGAGGATGTCGGTGGCTCCGACGTTCACCCCCGCTGTCACGTCTCGCGGCCCACCGTTGGTGAGCATGTAGATGAGGTTGAAGTTGTTGAAGTTGAACGCGAACGAGGCGATCAACAACGGGGAGACCGAGACGAGCAGCAGCGGCAGCTTGATCAGCCTGAACACCTGCCAGGGCTTGGCGCCGTCGACGGTGGCCGCTTCCTGCAGTTCGTCGGGAATGGATTGCAGTGCTCCGGTGCAGACCAGGAACATGTAGGGGAAGCCCAGCCAGAGGTTCACGAAGATGATGCTGAACTTCGCCAGCCACTCGTTGGTGAGCCAGGGAATCTCCGCCCCGCCGAACAGGACCTGGTTGATGAAGCCGAACTGCGGGTTGAGCATGCCGGCCCAGACCAGTGCCGAGAGGAAGGCGGGGAAGGCGTAGGGCAGGATCATGACGACGCGGTAGACGTTGCGGCCGCGCATCCGCAGGTCGTTGAACACGATCGCCAGGAACAGGCCCAGGGCGAAGGTGGTGGCCACCGACAGGAACGCGAAGGCGAAGGTCCACAGGGTCACGCTGATCAGCGGACCGCGGATGGAGTCGGTGCCGAAGGCCTTGGCGAAGTTGGCCAGGCCCACTTCCACCTTCCAGCCGGGCTGCAGGTCGGCGCCGTCCTCGGCGATGAACGAGCCCTGGGAGGGGTCTTCGGTGTAGACGACACCGGTGCTGGCGTCGGTCATGGTGCCGGCCGCCTCGTCGTAGACGAGGTCGGAGAGGTAGAGGTAGGCGGCGGAGCCGTCCGGGGTGCGCAGGCTGCCGTCGTTGGGGTCGTCGGAGACGGGGACCGCCAGGGCGGCGATGGCCTCCTGGTTGTTCACGATGTCGGAGAAGTTCAATGTGGTGTAGCCGGGCAGGGCGATGGCCTGGCCGGAGGCATCCGTCTCGGCATCCGAGACCCGCTCAAGCGGCGCCTCAGGGTTGCCGACGCTGATCTCGCCGTCGGGGTCGGTGACCAGGAAGCTGTAGGCGCCGGCCTGTTCGAGCACGGTGACGGCGTAGCTGGGCGAGTCCGGCACGCGTTCCTGCGAGGAGAGGATCAGCGAGTTGACCGCGTCTTCTTTGGTGCTGTTGTGGCCGGTTCCGTAGTTGGTGAAGGCGATGTAGCCGGAGTAGCCGATGACGAAGATCTGGAAGATGATCAGGAAGATCAAACCCGGCGTGAGGTATTTGGCCGGGAGGCCCTTGGCGCGGAAGTAGATTCCGTTGACGACGATGGTGACCAGCAGCACGAGGCTGAAGACCAGCCAGTCCTGCTTGATGAAGAGCACGAAGAGCGCGTAGACGCTGATCGCGTCGACGATGCCGAGCAGCAGCACCTTGACCAGCAGCACCTTGATGCCCGCGGATGCGGCTTCGGCGATGCGGCCCGCCTGCCGGGATTTCTTGGCGGCGACGATCTGGGCCCGATCGCGCTCGGTTCCGGGGGTAGTCATCATTGTCTGCTCTCTAGCCGCCAAGCGGTGATCGTGCGGGTGCTGCGTGCGGATGGTGCGGTGCGCCCGACCCGGTGGGGCCGGGCGCACTCGGTAATGCTGGTTATTCGATGGCGGCCGCGATGTCCGCGGTCATCTTCTGCCACAGCTGGACCGGGTCACCCTGGTTGCTGATGATCGCAGCCTCGGTGACGCCCCAGAACTGCCAGACCTTGCCCATCTGCGGGATGTTGGGCATCGGCACGGCGGTGGCGCCGACGGCGCCGAATCCGGCGGTGATCGGGTCGGAACTGGCGGCCTCGAACGCGGCGGTCAGTGCCGGCGGACGTCCACCGACCTCGTAGAGCGCGGTCTGCACGTCTTCGCTGCCGATGTAGTTCACCAGGAACTCGTTCGCCGCGATGGCGTTCTTGGTCTTGGCGCTCACCATGAAGCCCGCCACGCCCACGAAGGGCTGGGCAGCCTGGCCGCCGGCCGACGGCACGGCGTCAACGGACACGTCGATGCCGGCAGCCTGGGCGTCCGGCACGTTCCACGGTCCGGTCAGCAGGAACGGCGAGGCACCGGCGTAGAACTTCTCCTTGGCGATGTCGCCGGTGAGGTTCACGCTCATGCGGCCTGCCGCACCCTCGGCGGCGAGCCAGGTGGCGAAGGCCTCTCCGCCGGCGTTGCCGACGGTGAGGTCCTCGGGGTTGTAGCTGCCGTCGGCGTTGGTGCCGAACACCGGGGCCCCGAAGGAGGTCTGGAACGGGTACAGGTGGTACGGGTCGGCCTCGGGGCCGACCTGCACCAGGTAGGGGAATTCGGTTCCCGCGGCGACGCCGGCGGCGGTCATCTCGTCGAAGGTGGCCGGGGCGGTGGGGGCCAGCGCGGTGTTGCGCAGCAGGGCGATGTTCTCGATGGAGTACGGGACGCCGTAGGTCGTGCCCTCGTAGCTCATGGCGGTGACGGCGACCTGCTGGTAGTCGGCCGCGGTGTCGCCGAGCTCGACGGGCTGCACCACGCCGTTGCTGACGAAGTTACCGAGCCAGTCGTGCGCGGCGACGGTGATGTCCGGGCCCTTGCCGGTGGGGACCTGGGCGATGAACTCTTCCTGGATCTTCGCGAAGTCCTTCTGCACCAGCTTGACCTCGACGCCGGACTCCTTGGTGAAGGCCGCGGCGGCGTCCTTCAGCACGGCGGCGCGGTCGGCGTCCACCCACACTGTCAGGGCGCTGGAGTCGGCCTCCGACGAGGCGTCGCCCGAGTTCGAACCGGCCGAGCAGCCGGCCAGGGCCAGGGACGCTGCGACGGCAATTGCGCCGGCGGCCAGCAGGCCATTCTTCTTCACCATCATTGGTGTGCCTTTCATAATCAACATTGACATTTTGTGCAAGCGGTTACATGTATACCTGCCATTTCCTCGATTGGCAACCCAGTATGCGGTTATCGACAGTTCTGATGCCAGATCCGCCAGCGTCATTTGTGGAAGCGCTTGCACGCATCACAAAATGCCGTAGTCTGTCCGTCATGACAGGCACAGAGTGGTGGCGTAACGCCGTTATCTATCAGATCTACCCACGGTCGTTCGCTGACGCGAACGGCGACGGCATGGGCGACCTCGCCGGCATCCGCTCCAGGCTGCCGCAGCTCGCCGAATTGGGGGTGGACGCCATCTGGCTGTCACCCTTCTACACGTCGCCGCAGCGCGACGCCGGCTATGACGTCTCCGACTACTGCGATGTCGATCCCCTGTTCGGCTCGCTGTCCGACTACGACAAGATGCAGGCCGCCGCGCACGACCTGGGCATCCGGGTGATCGTCGACATCGTGCCGAATCACTCCTCGAGCGACCACCCGTGGTTCCAGGCCGCACTGGCCGCCGGCCCCGGCAGCGAAGAGCGCGGCCACTACATCTTCCGCGACGGCCTGGGCGAGAACGGTGAGCTTCCGCCGAACAACTGGGAGTCCGTGTTCGGCGGCAACGCCTGGACCCGCACGACCGACCCGGACGGCACCCCCGGCCAGTGGTACCTGCACCTCTTCGACACCACCCAGCCCGACTTCGACTGGGACAACGAGTGGGTGCGCGCCGAGTTCCGGGATGTGCTTCGCTTCTGGCTGGACCGCGGCGTCGACGGATTCAGGGTGGATGTCGCCCACGGCATGATCAAGGCCAAGGGCCTGCCCGACTACACCCCGCCCGTCGACGGCGGCAGCATGGGCGGCGCGACCACCGCGCTCGAGCCCGGCGTTGTGGCGGAGCCCGTCGCCGGAGCCCCGTATTGGGCCCAGGACGGCGTGCACGACATCTACCGCGACTGGCGCATCGTGCTCGACGAGTATGACGGTGACCGGATCCTGGCCGCCGAGGCCTGGGTCGACCCGCTCGAGCGAGTGGCGCAGTGGGTGCGTCCGGATGAGATGCACCAGGCGTTCAACTTCGCCTACCTGGAGACCCCGTGGCAGGCTCCCGCGCTCCGCCGCGTGATCGACGATTCGCTCGCCGCGTTCAGCTCCGTCGGGGCGCCGAGCACCTGGGTGCTCTCCAACCACGATGTCGTGCGGCACGCGTCCAGGCTCGCGCTCACCGCCGACAACCTGCAGGGTCACGGCATCGGCCCGAATACCGTCGGCCTGCCGGACACCGAGGTCGGACTGCGTCGCGCCCGCGCCGCATCCGCCCTGATGCTCGCGCTGCCGGGGTCGAGCTATATCTACCAGGGCGAAGAACTCGGCCTGCCCGAGGTCATCCACCTGCCCGACTCGTCGCGGGAGGACCCCACCTGGTTCCGCACCAACGGTGAGCGTTACGGCCGTGACGGCTGCCGGGTGCCCATCCCGTGGGAAGGCGCCGCGCCGTCGTACGGCTTCGGGCCGAGCGCGCAGAGCTGGCTGCCCCAGCCGGCCGAGTGGGCCACCCTGGCCCGCGACGCGCAGGCCGGTGTGGAGGGCTCGACCCTCGAGCTCTACACCGACGCCCTCGCCCTGCGTCGCGCGAACGAGCTCGGCTTCGGTTCGGTGGAATGGCTGCCCTCGCCCAGCGACGACGTGCTCGTATTCCGCAACCGGAATGTCGTGGTGGTCGCCAACACCGGCGACCAGCCCGTCGAGCTGCCCGCCGGCGATGTGCTGCTTTCCAGCGCCACCCTCACCGGGCGCACGCTGCCGGGTGACACCACGGCCTGGCTCCAGGGCTGACCACCTCGCCTTACCGAGTAGTCGCCACTCCCCCGCTCGCAGCTCGCTCCCAGCGAGTACCGATGCGGGGGATGGCAGACTCGAGGTGGCCACCGGCGTTCGCTGGGCCGCCGTTGATTGGGGAGCGCTCGTGACTGACCAGGTTGTCGAATGGCCCAGCGACCTCCGGGAAATCCGGACCGAGCTCACCCGGTTCATGATGTCGTGCAAGTTCGCGACCGACGAGATGATGACCAAGGTCAACATCCTCAAGGAAGAATTCAGCGCGATCCACGACTACAGCCCGATCGAGCACGTCAGCCACCGGCTCAAGTCTCCGGAGGGCATCCTCAAGAAGGCCAACCGCAAGGGTTACCCGCTGGACCTCGAGGGGATCCGCGAGAACATCCAGGACATCGCGGGCATCCGGATCACCTGCAGCTTCATCTCGGACACCTACAGGGTGCTCGAGATGCTCACCGGCCAGCGGGACATCACCGTGTTGCAGGTCAAGGACTACATCAAGAACCCCAAGCCCAACGGCTACAAGAGCCTGCACCTGATCGCGGCGATCCCGGTGTTCATGTCCGACCGGGTGCAGCCCGTCACCGTCGAGGTGCAGATCCGCACCGTGGCCATGGATTTCTGGGCGAGCCTCGAGCACAAGATCTTCTACAAGTACGACGGCGCGGTGCCGACCGCGCTGGTGGGTGAGCTCAAGCAGGCCGCCGACGTCGCCAACCGGCTCGACATCGATATGGAGCGCCTGCACGACCAGGTCGTGTCGTTGGGCGAAGCGTCCGAGCCGGTGACGCCGCGAGAGGCACGGCCGGCCCAGCACGGGGCGGACGGCGTCGCACCGTTCCCGCTGCCCCGGTCGCTGCTCGAGGCGTTTCTCGCCAAAGAAGCCTGACCCGGACCTCGCGAAAGCGGGCGTCAGATCGCCTCGACGTCCGCGAAGCAGCCACCTGACCGCTCTCGCGGGACGCTGAGGGCGCAGAGACCGGCGTTGATCGAGCCTGTCGAGATCAGGCGAAGCGAGCGCTAGTTGGTGTTGGCGTAGAGCCAGGCGAGCGGGTCGGTCTTGGTGCCGTTGATGCCGCCGAGGCGGATCTCGAAGTGCAGGTGCGGGCCCGTCGACATGCCGGTGGAGCCGACCTTGCCGAGGACCTGGCCGACCTTGACGACGTCACCGGTCTTCAGCAGCATCGAGCCGTGGATCATGTGCGCGTAGACGCTGGAGACCAGCTTGCCGTCAATCATGTGATCGATGATCATGTGCACGCCGAGGCTGCCCTCGCCGTCCTCGGTGAAGCTGACCACGCCGTCGGCGATTGCCTGGGTGGGGGCGCCGAGGCCGGGGTTGAAGTCCTGGCCGCCGTGGTTGACCGAGCAGCCTGCGCAGTTGCGGTAGCCGAACTGGTCGCCCACGTGCACGCCGACCGCGAACGGCCACTGGATGGTTCCGTTCGGGTTGTTGCTGAAGGTGTCTTCCATGCGGATGCCGCTCGCCGCCGCGACTTCGGCGATGGACTGCGACTGGTAGCTGTCCTGCTCGACGGTGATGGTGTCTGTGCCGTTGGCCAGGTTGATGATCTGGGCGGGGTCGGCGCCGCTCGTGGGCTTCTTGGCTTCGAGGGCCGCGGCCTGCACGTCGCTGGAGGACAGCAGTGCGTCGGCGGGGATCGAGGTGGCGACGGCCATCAGGGCGACGAAGGTCATTGCGATGATCGAACCACCCTTGGTGGCCAGCATCCGCATGCGGTGGTGTCCCGAGCGTGCCGATGCCACACCGGGCTTGGCGGAGGACGGCAGGGCGCGGGTGCGGGGCACGAAGGCGGGCAGCGGCCGCTCCGGCTCACTCGGCTCCGTGCGGGCCTGTGACGCCGTAGCAGGCTCATCGGCCGGCGCCTGGTCGTCGCTCGCCTGAACGGCGCGCAGCTGGGCACGCAGGGCCGCGCGCGACGGCAGGATGATCGTCGTGGTCGTGGTGTTCGGGGAAACGTCGCTCGGGATCTGCTCGTAGGCCGGCTCGGCAGGCAGCGCCAGGTCGCGTTCCTTGAGAACGACGGTCTCGAGGTGAGGTTCGGCCAGTCCGGCACCGACCAGGAGGTTCGCCGCGGGCGACAGCTCGGTGACCGGCTGGGGTTCCACGTCGGAGACGGCAACAAAGTCGGCGGTTTCGGTGGGTGCCGGCTCGGTTACCGGTGCCGGTTCGGCGGCGAGCTCCGCGCGACGCTCGAGCTCGCGCTGTTCGCGACGCGTGAGCGCGCGGTGCGGTTCGGCGGCCGCGGGGGCCGGCTCGGTCGAATCGGTGCTGCCGAGGTCGCTCTGTGAGAGGTCACTGGAGTCGGCTGCGGGGGCATCCGACAACGGGGTGTGACGTGACAAAGGACGGGTACTTTCGGCGCGTTGGACAGGGCTGGAGGCTCGCGTTTTGACGTGAGCCAAAGTAACGAATAGATAAAGGCTAGCTTGCGGAGCGCCGGATGGCCATTTGATGTCGGCAAATCACACCCGAACACGGGGTGCATCCCACCCTGTGGAGGATGCGCAATGAGGGCCAGGCGTGATAGCGGATCGGGCGTCTGCCCCGCCATCCAGCGGGTGCGGAGCCGTCAGCGGCACCCCGATACTCAAATGTCGTCGTCGGCCATAAATTGCTCGAAAAGATTCGCGAGCAGCGGCTCGGCGGTGGCGTACAGATCGGGCGCGGCCGCGATGAGAAGGCTGAGGCCTTCACGGTCCGCGCCGAACGCGCCCACCCGGGCACCGGCCTCCCTGGCGACGAGGGCCCCGGCGGCGTGATCCCAGGGGTGCAATCCACGCTCGTAGTACAGGTCCAGCCGGCCGGCGGCCACCGAGCACAGGTCCAGTGAGGCCGCGCCCATCCGCCGCACGTCACGGACCCGGCTGATCAGACCGTGCAGGACCTTCGCCTGGCGGGTTCGCCGGACCGAGTCGTAGGAGAATCCGGTACCGAACAGGGCCAACGACAACGGCACACCGCTCGTCACCTGCAGCGCGCGCCCGTTCAGGTGCGCACCGCCTCCGGAGCGGGCGGAGAACAGTTCGTCGATCGCCGGGTTGCGCACCGCGCCGGCCAGGGCGCTCCAGCTGGTCGGGTCGGCGTCGCCCTCGACCACGGCGATGCTCACGGCGTAACAGGGGATGCCGTAGAGGTAGTTGACGGTGCCGTCGATGGGGTCCACGATCCAGGTCAGTCCGGAGGTGCCCGCGGTGGCGGTGGACTCCTCGCCGTAGAAGCCGTCGTCGGGTCGCGCATCCGCGAGCAGGCCGCGGATGAGCGCCTCGGTCTCCCGGTCCGCGAGCGTGACCACGTCCTCCGGGGACGACTTCGACGCGGCGATCTGCACACCTTCCGCCCGCCGGCGACGGGCGAGCTCTCCGGCGACCATGGCGGTCTCCTGGGCGAGGGTGAGCAGTTCGGTCGTGGCGGATGGGGTCATCTGACCACGGTACGCCCGAGCGGTAACGGGCGGGTTAACGCACAAACGCGCCGGAGGCCCGGCGCGTTGTGGTGGTGCAGGTAGTGCTGGTCTTGCCCCATTCTTGCTGTGGCGAGTGCGAGATTCGAACTCACGAAGGCTACGCCGTCTGATTTACAGTCAGATCCCTTTGGCCGCTTGGGTAACTCGCCAGTGCATACCCGGCCATATGTAGCCACGTGACCGGAGACGCTCAGACAGAATACAAGCCGAAGGGCCCAAGTGCGAAATCAGGGTGGGCGGCCGGGCGTCAAACCGGTGGATATGATCACTTCACACCCCCTCTTGCACGCCGGTTAGGAACCCGAATGGTCGGAATCGACGAGGTCGCCCGTCGCGCGGGCGTCTCCACCGCCACGGTTTCGCGCGCCCTGAGCGGCAACGGCCACGTGTCGCCCACGACCAGGCTCAAGGTCAAGGCCGCGGCGCTGGAGCTGGGCTACGTGGTGTCGTCGAACGCGTCCAGCCTGGCGTCGGGTCGCATGAAGAACATCGGCGTGGTCGTGCCGTTCCTCAATCGGTGGTTCTTCTCCAGCGTCGTCGAGGGCGCCCAGAAGGAACTGCTGCACAACGGCTACGACCTCACCCTCTACAACCTCACCGGCGGCGGCGACGAGCGCCGCAGCGTCTTCGAGCACTTCCTGCTCCGCCAGCGGGTGGATGCCGTGATCGCGATCTCGCTGGAACTGACCGAGAGCGAGGTGGCCAGGCTGCACGCGCTCGGCAAGCCGCTCGTGGGCGTCGGCGGCCCGATCACGGGCGTGCGCACCCTCACCATCGACGACGCGGCCGTGGCCCGGCTCGCCACCGAGCACCTGCTCGCGCTCGGCCACACCCGGATCGCCCACATCGGCGGCACCAAGGACTTCGACCTCGACTTCCACCTGCCCACCAACCGGCGCTTCGGCTACGAGGCTGCCCTGGAAGCCGCCGGTATCGGCGTGGCCCCCGAGCTGTTCCAACCGGCCGACTTCACCATCCGTGGCGGCTACCAGGCGGCGAAGCAGCTGCTGGGCAGCCCGCACGACCGTCCGACGGCCATCTTCGCGGCGTCGGATGAGATGGCGATCGGCAGCATCCTGGCCGCTCGGGACCTGGGCCTGGTCGTGCCACGGGACGTTTCGGTGATCGGCATCGACGACCACGAACTGGCGGACTTCTTCGGTCTGAGCACCATCGCGCAGTTCCCGCAGGGCCAGGGCGCCAAGGCCGTGGAGATCCTGATGGACCAGCTGCACCCGGGCCAGCACGACCAGGCGGCATTGAACACCCCGATGCCGTTCGAACTGATCGTGCGCTCGAGTACGGCACGCCCCGGCGACTGATCAGAGCGCCGTCGGGCGGCATCCGGCCCTTCTCGGTAACATGGCTCTCATGGCAGATTCTACGTTCGACATCGTCAGCAAGGTCGACCCCATGGAGGTCGACAACGCGCTCAACCAGGCTCATAAAGAGGTGGCGCAGCGCTACGACTTCAAGAACGTCGGAGCATCCATCGAGATGAGCGGCGAGAAGGTGCTCATGAAGGCGAACACCGAGGAACGCGTCAAGGCGATCCTCGAGGTGTTCGAGTCGAAGCTGATCAAGCGCGGCATCTCGCTGCGCAGCCTCGACGCCGGTGAGCCGTACCCGTCGGGCAAGGAGTACCGCATCGAGGCCAGCATGAAGGCCGGCATCGACCAGGAGAACGCGAAGAAGATCAACAAGATCATCCGCGACGAGGGCCCCAAGGGCGTCAAGAGTCAGATTCAGGGCGACGAACTGCGCGTGAGCTCGAAGAGCCGCGACGACCTGCAGTCCACTATGGCCCTGCTCAAGGGCAAGGACCTCGACGTGGCCCTTCAGTTCGTCAACTTCCGCTAGAAAGCACCGTGCGAGACCTGGGGCTTTTCCCACGGTTCGCGGATGGTCAGGGCGCGTAGGCGCGGAGCCACCGGGTGAGGGCGGCGTAGGCCGCTTCGCGCGGTGCCTCGGCGGACAGGACGACGTCGTGCAGCGCTCCCTCGATGCGCGCCACCGTCACCGTCGTACCCAGCCGCACGGCGGCCCTGGCGATGTCGTTCACCACCAGGACGCTGTCGCTGTGCCGCATCTGCTCACTCCAGCGCGGCAAGATCGTGGACCGCGCCGACAGCAGCGTGAGGATGGGCACCTCGATGCCCAGTCCGGCCGCCACGGCGGCGTGCCCCTCGAGCACCGCGTTCAGCCAGGCCCGGGGCGGCGGGAAACCGCGCGGCGGGCGCCAGCGCGGTTCGTAGGACCACTCGCCGTCGAACTCGGCCGAGACGGAGCGACTGTAGAAGCCCAGGTCCACCTGGGGCAGGGTGCCCAGCGGCTGCACGCGGGCGCCCAGCTGCACCAGGGGCGTGATGAAGGCCCGGCCCACACCGCCGGCCTGAAACTCCAGCCACGGGCTGTTCAGCACGAGCGCATGGGCCCGGCCCGGGTGCCTGGAGGCCCACAGGCTCAGGGTGAGGCCGCCGGTGGAGTGCCCCATCAGCACCAGCCGCCGCCGCGAGGGCCGTTCGGCGTTTTCGCCGTGGCCCATCGCGGCAAGGGCGGCTTCGATGTCGGCGTCGTAGGTGGCCAGGTCGGCCACGAAGCCGGGTGTCTGATGCTCCCGCAGGCTGCGCCCGTACTTCCGCAGATCGAGGGCGTAGAACCGGGCGCCAAGACCGTGCCAGTGCTCGGCGAGGCCGGTCTGGAAGAAGTAGTCCGACCATCCGTGCAGGTAGAGCACATCGGTGCCCCGCGCCGGAGCCACCGGCGATACCAGGTCGGTCAGGGGCGGGCGGTGCCGCACCAGCGTGGCCACGACCTCCCCTTCGCCGTCGCTGCCCAGCGGCAGGGTGGCCGCCTGGTAGTCACTGCCCAGGATGTCGTCCTGCCAGGCCACAGCACGCGAGCCGTGAGCCGAGCCCCCGAATCGTTCGATTTTCGGTGCTTTGCTCACGGCTCGCGGCTTGACTACAGTTCGGCGGGGACTTGGGCTCGGGAGACCTCGACCATTTCGTGGCGCGGGACGACCTTGACGCGCACGCGGCCCTGCTCGGCGCCGAGCGCCAGCTCGTGCTGGTCGAGGCGGTGCCAGCCGTCGAGGTTGGTGTACGCCACGCCACGGGACTCGAGCAGCTCCACGATGCTCTGCTCCTCGGGCGCTTCTGGCCGCCACCAGTTGCCGACGTCGTTGATCAGGTGCCGCACGGTCTCCATCGCGTCGGACTTGGTGTGCCCGATCAGGCCCACCGGTCCGCGCTTGATCCAGCCGGTGGCGTAGACGCCGTACATCTGCTGGCTGCCGGTGCTGGACTCGAAGCCGGGCTCGCCCTTCCAGAGCACCTGTCCCTCGCGGTTGGGGATCACGCCGCGCTTCTTGTCGAACGGGATGCCGGGCAACGACGAGCCGTAGTAGCCGACCGCCCGGTAGATGGCCTGGATCGGCAGCTCGCGGATCTCGCCGGTGCCGTGCACACCGCCGTGGCCATCCGGTGCGGTGCGCTCGTACCGGAAGCCGCCGACGTGGCCGTTGCCGTCGTCGGTGACCTCCACCGGTCGGGCGAAGAAGTGCAGGTGCAGCCGACGCGATGCCTGGCCGGTCTCGCGCTTCCGCCACTGGTTGAGCACCTTGTCGATCACGAAGACCTGCTTGTTGCTGGCCACCGCCGCGCGGGCGGCGTCGTCGTACTCGAAGTCCTCGTCGTAGACGATGATGTCCACGTCGGGCAGCTCGCCGAGTTCGCGCAGCTCCAGCGGGGTGAACTTCACCGAGGTGGGGCCTCGGCGCCCGAACACGTGCACATCCGTCACCGGGGAGGCCTTGAGTCCGTCGTAGACGTTGGCCGGGATCTCGGTGGGCAGCAGGTCGTCGGCGTGCTTGGCGAGCATGCGGGAGACGTCGAGGGCGACGTTTCCGTTGCCGATCACCGCGACGGACGTGGCCGTCAGCGGCCAGGTGCGCGGCACGTCGGGGTGGCCGTCGAACCAGCTCACGAACCTCGCGGCGCCATAGGAGCCCTCGAGTTCGATGCCGGGGATGGGCAGGTTGGCGTCGTGCACGGCGCCGGTGGCGAAAATCACCGCGTTGTAGTGCTTCTTGAGGTCGTCGAGGGTGATGTCGGTGCCGTAGCGCACGTTCCCGAACAGGCGGATGTCGCCGCGGTCCAGTACGTCGCGGAGCGCGTTGATGATGCCCTTGATGCGGGGGTGGTCCGGCGCCACGCCGTACCGAACCAGCCCGTAGGGGGCCGGCAGGTGGTCGAACAGGTCGATGGAAACGTCGAAGTTTCGCTCGGCCTTCAAGAGGATGTCTGCGGCGTAGATGCCGGCGGGGCCCGCACCGACGATGGCCAATCGCAACTTGGTCATGGAAGCCTTTCTAGCTGGATCGCTCGACGATGGTCTCGGCGAAGCGGGTGAGCGCCTTCTTGACCGAGCCGTTCGGCAGGGGGGCAAGGGCGGCAACGGCATCACGGGCCCAACCGTGGGCCTCCGCGAGGGTCTGGGTGGTCACGTCGTGTTCGCGCAGAGCCGTGATGGCGGAGTCGGCGGCCTCGGTGGCCACGCCGGCGCTGCTCATCACATCGGCCTCGAGGCGGGCGGCCAGGTCGGCGGCGCGCACATCCGTTACCGCACGCTCACGCAGACGCAGCAGCGGCAGGGTGGCGACCCCGGCGCGCAAATCGGTGCCGGGCACCTTGCCGGTCGCCTCGGGCTGCGGCGACAGGTCGAGCACGTCGTCGATGAGCTGGAAGGCGACACCGATCCGCTCGCCGAACAGCACGACGGGCTCCTCGAATTTCTCGGGCGCGTTGGAGAAGATGATCCCGGCCTGGGCGGCGGCGGCGATCAGGGAGCCGGTCTTGTCGGCGAGCACCTGGATGTAGTGCTCGATCGGGTCCTCGCCGTCCTTGGGTCCGACGGTCTCGTGCAACTGGCCGAGCACCAGGCGTTCGAAGGTGTCGCCCTGCAGGCGCACGGCGCGTTCGCCGAGCCGGCCCATCAACTGGTTGGCACGGGAGAAGAGCAGGTCGCCGGCGAGGATGGCGATGGAGTTACCCCAGACCACCTGGGCGCTGGGCACGCCGCGGCGCTTCTCAGCGTCGTCCATGACGTCGTCGTGGTACAGCGAGGCGAGGTGGGTGATCTCGATGGCGGCGGCCGCGCGGACCACGTCGGGGATGGTGCCGTCGCCGAGGTGGGAGGTGAGCAGCGCGAGCATCGGGCGCACGCGTTTGCCGCCGGCATCGAGCAGGTACCGACTGGTCACGGCGGCGATCTCGTCGGCGAAGACGAGTTCGCCCAGCAGGGTCGTCTTCACCTCTTCGAGGCCCTTGTCGATGCTGGCAGCCAGGCCGCGGTCGGCGGGGGTGGAGAAGATTCGATCGCTCAGGCCCAGCTGCGACGTTACCGACGGGCTCCGGCGGGCCACGGGGGCGGTCAATTTCACTCTGTCAGCCTAACGATCGGATCTGGGAGTTTCAGGAGGTTGAAGCGGGGGCGTGCTCGGTCTTGATTCCGCGGTGCAGAGCCACGATACCGAGACTGAGGTTGCGGTACGCCACGGCATCGTATCCGGCGTCGCGCAGCCAGGCGCTGAGGGTGGGCTGGTTCGGCCACGCCGCGATGGATTCGCCCAGGTAGTCGTAGGCCTCGGCGTTGGAGGACGCCAGCTTCACGATGCGCGGCATCACGTGATTGAGGTAGGCGAAGTAGCCCACCCGGATGGGCGCGACGGGAGGGGTGGAGAACTCGCAGATGACCACGCGGCCGCCGGGCTTGGTGACCCTGTAGAACTCCGCGAGGGCCTTCTTGGGCTCCACCACGTTGCGCAGGCCGAACGAGATGGTGACGGCGTCGAACTCGCCGTCCTTGAACGGCAGCTGGGTGGCATCAGCCTGCACGAACTCAACGTTGGGGTTGTCTGCGTGCCGTTCGCGGCCCACCTTGATCATGCCCGCGGAGAAGTCGGCGGCGACCACGTGCGCGCCGGTGTGCGCGAGGGCCACGCTGGAGGTGCCGGTGCCGGCGGCGATGTCGAGGATCCGTTCGCCGCGGCGCGGGTTGACGGCCCTGGTGGTGGCGACACGCCACAGCGAGGCGTTGCCCACCGAGAGCAACGCGTTGGTGCGGTCGTAGTGGGTCGAGACCAAATCGAACATGGCGGCGACCTGCGCGGGCTGCTTATTTAGATCTGCTCTACTCACCGGTCCAGTCTAGATTGCGACGCGCGGCCCGGGTATCCGCGGGCGCGGGCTTAGGGTAGACAAGTGAATGCGCCAGCTCTAACGGTTGAGACCTCCCCGATTGCCGACATTCGCCAGCTGATCCTGCTGCTCGACGAGCGCCAGCCGCTGCTCTGGATGCGCCGCAACCAGGGCCTCGCCGGCATCGGCACTGCCCTGCGGCTCGAGTTCTCCGGGCCCACCCGCATGACGGATGCCGCCGCCGCCTGGCGCGATGTCGTCGCGGCCGCCACGGTGACCGACCCGCTGGCGCGCACGGGCACCGGCCTGCTGGCCTTCGGCACCTTCGCCTTCGACGACTCCTCCAGCCAGACCAGCGTGCTCATCGTCCCCGAGCTGATCGTGGGCCGCGAGGACGGTCAGTGCTGGGTCACCCGGATCTGGCCCACCGGCCAGGCCGCCCCCGAGACTCCGCTGGCGCTGCACCCGCTCGGTGACGAGTACCGCATCTCCCTGCTGCCCGGCGCCCTGAAGCCGGCCGACTACCGGGCGGCCGTCGCCGCCGCGGTGGACCACATCGGCGCCCAGGAGCTGAGCAAGGTGGTGCTCGCCCGCGACCTCGTCGGCCGGCTGCCCGCCGAGTCCGACCTGCGTCTGCTGCTGACCGAACTGGCCCTGGGCTACCCGGACTGCTGGACCTACGCCGTCGACGGACTCGTCGGTTCCAGCCCGGAGACGTTGATCCGGGCCGATCACAACGAGGTCAACGCCCGCGTACTGGCCGGCACCATTTCCCGCGGGGCGGATGCCGCCGCCGACCTCGAGGCCGCCCTCGCGCTGGCCACCTCGAGCAAGGACGGCGACGAACACGAGTTCGCCGTGCAGAGTGTGCTCGCCGCGCTGCGTCCGCACACCTCGGTGCTGACCACGAGTGAGATCCCGTTCACGGTGAAGCTGCCCAACCTGTGGCACCTGGCCACCGACGTCGAGGGCACCCTGAGCGACGGGTCCACCTCCCTGGACCTGATCGCGGCGATGCACCCGACCGCGGCGGTCGCCGGCACCCCCACGCTGGACGCTCTCGCGCTCATCCGCGAGTTGGAGCCGTTCGACCGCGGACGCTACGCCGGTCCGGTGGGCTGGGTCGGCGCGGACGGCGACGGCGAATGGGCCATCGCGCTGCGCTGCGCACAGGTCTCCCCCACCGGCGACATCACGGCGTACGCCGGCTGCGGCATCGTCCTGGACTCGGACCCCGACCGCGAGCTGGCCGAAACCAAGATGAAGTTCCGCCCCGTTGTCGAGGCCTTCGGCTGACCGCCACTCGGGGCTCTCCGGGCCGGTCGTAGCCCGCAACTGTTCCCGCTCCGGACAAAATGGTCCCGGCACACCGCGCGCACTTGTCCGCTTCGGGCACAGTTAGCGGATGTTCCGCGCGCCCGAGCCGGTGCCGACCGGGCCTAGGCGGGCAGGTTGTTGGCCTGGGTCACAATGAGGACGACCACGATCACGTCGACCACGATGTTGGTCAACACCGCCAGGATCGAGAGGATCAGAGCGGTCAGGCCGAGCTCCGGACGGTTCGAGCGCCGCCTGGTCAGGAGGCCGAGGATCACGCCGACGCTGCCGACGATCAGGCCGAGCACGGGCATCCAGCCGCAGAGGAATGCGACAACGCCGACGATCATGGCGGACAGGGCGAGCGTGTCTGCCTTGACCCTGGCCGGCGGAGAGGCGGCGGGTGCGGGTGGTGCGGTCCTACCGGGCATGGGGCACTCCTTGGCCGTTCCCGCGCGTCTGGCACGGAATGAGTGCAACGGTACCAAACCCGCCACCGCCCCGCACCGCCTGTCGCGCAGAGAGCAGCCGGGCGCGGGTGTCCGCACCGGCAACAGAAGGCAAGCTTCCAGTTAGCGGGCCAGGGGGACCTCGAGCAGGGTCGGGCGGGCCACCGGCGCCGTCAGGGCGCTCTCCAGGGTGCTGCGGGTCGCCGCCCGCGCGTAGTCCCAGCCGTAAGCGGTGGCGAGAGCCTCGAGATCGACCTGCTGCGGGGTGAAGAGCACCCTGTCGATGGCGGACGGGGCGGCGGTGGTCGCCACCTCGAGGCCGTCGAAGATGGTGCCACCACCGTCGTTGCCCACGATCACCTGCAGCCGCGGCCGCACCTCACCGGGCGCAATCAGCAGTGAGCCGGCGTCGTGCAGCAAGGTCACGTCGCCCACGAGCAGCCGGGTCGTGCCCGTCGACAGCGGATGCGGGCCCGCCTGGCTGGCCAACGCGATGCCCAGCGCCGTGGCGATGGTGCCGTCGATGCCGGCCAGACCCCGGTTGGCGTGCACGGGGATCTTCTTGCCCGTCACCCGGCTGTCCAGCTCGCGGATCAGCCTGGACGCGCCCAGCACCAGGCGGTCGTGCGGCCAGGAGGCGCGCCACACCGCGTCGGCGAGCATTGCCCGGGTGACCGGGGCCTTCATCGCTGCGAACTCGGCCTTGGACAGGCCGTGGGTGTTGAAGGCCGGGGCGTCGAGCTCGGTGTCCTCGGCCAGGATGCTCCGGCTCGCCATCACCCACCGGCCCGCCCAGGCCCTGGCCTCGTGGGTTCCCGCCACGGCGACAGCCTCGTCGGTGGCGGCAACGGCGCGCGCGAACTTCGCCACCCGGTGCCCAGGGTTGTACCACTCGAGGCCGGCCGGGGCCACGACGATGGTCTCCACGTCGTCACGCAGCACGAGCGCCGGGATCTCCCGACTGAGAGTGGGGTGGCCGAACACGATCACGCGTTGCACCTGACCGCCGAAGTCGGCGTCCCCGAGCAGTTCGCGGTAGGCCACGACGAGGTTCGGGCCGAACCTGGCGCCGCTGGAGACCTCGGCGATCAGCGGCCAGCCGGCGAGGCGGGCCAGCTCCTCCGCGGCCGGGCCGGCGCCGGCGCCGGCGACGACGACGGTGCGGGGACCCGGTGGCAACGGATGCGGCGGATCGGCGGCCGACGCCGCATCCGGCCGGCCCGGCAGGGACGCAGCAGCGGCGACGGCCTCGAGCTCGACGGCGGCCGACAGCGGCTCGCGGAACGCCAGGTTCAGCTGCACGGGGCCGGGGTTGTTCGTCTGGGTACCCTGCGCAGTCGTGTAGGCCAGCCGCGCGAGGGCGATTGCGATGTCCGACTCCCCCACGGTTCCGTCGGGGGCCGCCACGTCCTCGCAGAGACGCACGGCGTCCGCAAAGATCCCCGGCTGCACGGTGGTCTGGTTCGAACGGATGCCCCGCAGCTCGGCCGGCCTGTCGGCGGTGAGCAGGATCATGGGCACCACGGAGTGGTGTGCCTCGAGCACCGCGGGATGCAGGTTGGCCACGGCGGTGCCGGAGGTGCAGACCACCAGCGCGGGGAGACCGCTCTCGATGGCGAGCCCGAGCGCGAGAAAGCCTGCCCCGCGCTCGTCGATGCGCACGTGCAGGCGCAGCAGGCCGAGCCGTTCGAATTCGGTGGCGGCCAGCGCCAGCGCCTGGGATCGTGACCCCGGGCTGAGCACGATGTCGCGCACACCGAGGCTCACGAACTCGGCGAGCAACGCCACGCTGAAGTCGGTGGCCGGGCTGCCGCTCGGCGTGACCTGACGCACGGGTGCGGTGTCAGGCAGGGTGGTCGAGCCGGAGACGTCGGTGGTCTCAGGCATCCCGTCGGCCCGGCTGGTCGCCCTCACCGGGTTCGGTCTTCTTGGGGTCGACTCCGGCGGTGCCGGGGTGGGACGTGTCGTCGGCCGGCGGGTCCATCTTGTCGAAGTCGGCCAGTTCCTGCTCGAGGTCGCGGATGCGCTGGTCCTGGTCCTTCACGCGGTCCAGGCCGCGCAGGAAGTCGGGGTCGTCGTCGGGGGCCATCGACCGGGTGACCCGGCCGCCGGTGTTCGCGGCGGTGCTGCGGCGGCCGCGACCGATCACCAGCCACAGCACGGCACCGATCACCGGCAGCAGGATGATCATCAGGATCCAGGCCCACCGGGGCACGCCACGTATGCGATTGCGGTCGAACAGCGCGCAATCCACCACCGCATACACGGTGAGAATGACGACGACGACTCCGAGGCCGAACAACAGGCGGAACATGCTGCTAATTGTAGGCCGGTCAGCCGAGAGATCGGTGAGTACTCTCAGCGGCACGGTTTAAGCTGCAGGTATGAAAGCTGTTCCGGCCTGGTTGGTCTTCACCGTGCTCCGCGTCCTGATGTTCGTCGTGCCCTTCGTGGTGCTGTCACTGCTGGGCATCGAGGGCTGGTTGGCGGCGCTGCTCGCCGCGGTGATCGGCCTGTGCCTGTCCTACATTTTCTTGCGCGCCCGGCGCGAAACCGTGGCCCGCGGTCTCTACGAGGTGCGGCACCGCGACAAGGAGCCCGTGCACCCGGATGCCGAGTCGGAGGACGCCGCCGTCGACCGCGCTGCGGCTACCCAGACCAACGTCGGCCGCACCCCGCCCGCGCCGTAGTCATCCGCTCGTAGTCATCCGCTGAGCCGGCGTCGCACCGGCCATCTGCTAGAGGGCGAAGGCCAGCCCGAGCGTGATGCCGTAGAGCAGCGCCGCCATGCTGGTGAGCTTGAGGGCCAGGATCAGTTCCTTCGCGGTCTTCGCGGTCGCCACGATCAGGCAAGCCGGCAGAACCAGGAGCAGCACGAAGAAGGTGAACCAGGCCAGCGGGTAGAACAGCGCGAAGAAACCCGCGATGGCGAAGGGCACCAGCAGGAACACGCAGAACACCACGCGGGATGCCCTGGCGCCGATCCACACGGCCAGGGTGCGCTTGCCGGCGGCCTTGTCCGGCTTGATGTCGCGCAGGTTGTTCACCATCAGCACCGCGCAGGCGATCAGGCCGATGGCGACGGCGCTCAGCCAGCTCTCCAGGTTGACGGTGCCCACCTGCACGTAGGTGGTGCCGACCGTGGCCACCAGGCCGAAGAAGACGAACACGAACAGTTCACCCAGGCCCAGGTAGCCGTACGGCTTCTTGCCGCCGGTGTAGAACCAGGCCGCCACGATGGCCAGGGCGCCCACGGCGAGCAACCACCAGTACTGGCTCACGACCACGAGCACCAGGCCGGCGACGGCAGCGATGCCGAAGAAGGCCAGCGCCACGGTGAGCACGGCGCGGGGCTTGGCGGCTCCGCCGCCGGTGAGGCGAGCCGGGCCGACCCGGTGGTTGTCGGTGCCGCGGATGCCGTCGGAATAGTCGTTCGCGTAGTTCACGCCGATCTGCAGGCTCACCGCCACCACCAGAGCGAGCAGCGCCCGCACCCAGTGGAACTCGCCGGCGCCACCGGCCACGACAGCAGCTCCGGTTCCCAGCGCCACCGGCGCGACGGCCAGCGGCAGGGTGCGGAGGCGCGCGCCGGAGATCCAGTCACCGGCAGTTGCCGGCCCGCTGCGTGCGGGTCCGGTCCTCGCAGCGTTCTTCCGGGCCGGGTTGCCCGACTTCGCCGGGTACTTGGGCCCGGTCGGTGCCGTGTTCCGGGCGCCGTTCTGGCCGGTCTGACGGGACTTCTGTTGTTTCGGCTCGTTCGGCCGCGCTCCATGTGCCACGCCCTCATGTTACCGGCCGCATCCGGGTCTCCGCCGGGTCTCCGCCTGACCGCCGGGCAGCCCTCCGGCCGGACCCTCAGCGCGCGATGAACGCTTCCAACGCCTGCCGGTCCGGCTTGCCCGAGGCCAGAAGCGGGAGGGCCGCGACGGTCACGATGCGAGAGGGGCGGGCGGCGCGGCCCAGAGCCGAGGCCGCGGCGGCGCGCACGGGTTCCAACGCCGGCGACGCAGCGGCTACCAGCACCACCACCGGTGTCTGCCCCCAGACCGGGTCGGCGGCGCGCACCACGACGGCCTCGCCCAGCCCGGGGAGGCTGCGCACCAGGGCCTCGACGGCGTCGAGCGACACCTTCTCACCGCCGGAGACGATCACGTTGTCGGCGCGGCCGGTGACGCTCACGGTGCCGTCGGCGGCGACCGCACCCAGGTCGCCCGTTCGGTACCAGCGCACGCCATCCTCGTCCCGGAATCTGTCACGGGTTCGATCCTCATCGCCGAGGTACCCGTCGGCGAGCACCGCGCCGCTGATCTCGAGCTGACCGTCGACGGCACGCACCACGGTGTTGCCGATCGGGACGCCGTCGTACACGCAGCCGCCGGCGGTCTCGGACGAACCGTAGGTGCGCAACACGCGGATCTTCTGCCGTTCGGCCCGGTCGATCAGTGCCGGGGCCACGGCCTGGCCACCCACCAGGATGCCGGTGAAGCGCCGCAGCACGGTCAGGATCGCCGGGTCGGCGTCGGCGGCATCCAGCAGCCGGACCAGCTGCACGGGAACCAGCGAGGTGAACCGCAACGGTTCGACGAGGCGGCGGGCGTGCTCGGCGAAGACGACGGGATCGAAGTGGCCGGGCGGCAGCAGAACGGGTTCGGTGCCGGCCACGATCGACCGCACGAGCACCTGCACCCCGGCGATGTAGTGGGCGGGCAGGGCGAGCAACCATTGGCCGTCGCCGCCGAGGGCCACGCTCGACGCCGCCGAGGAGGCGAGCAACGCGTCGGTGCTGAGCATCACCCGTTTGGGCGCGGCCGTCGAGCCCGACGTCTCGATCACCACGGCCACTCGGCGTGGCACCGGTCCGAGCCCGGCCCGGTCGGCCCCGGTTCCGTTCTCGGCCGTAGGCGACGGAACCGGCACCGGCAGCAGCGCGTCACCGGTGGCGGAGAGCGCCAAGCGCAACTCGGTCAGCAGGTGCAGCGGATCCCCGACGGGAACGACGCGGACGGCCCTCACCGGATCCCCTAGAACTGCCAGGGGTACGGCGACCAGTCCGGTTCGCGCTTCTCAAGGAACGAGTCCCGGCCCTCGACGGCCTCGTCGGTGCCGTAGGCCAGGCGGGTGGCCTCGCCCGCGAAGACCTGCTGCCCGACCATGCCGTCGTCCACGGCGTTGAAGGCGAACTTGAGCATCCGGATGGCCGTGGGCGACTTGGTCAGAATGGTGCGCGCCCAGTCCAGCGCCTCGTTCTCCAGCTCGGCGTGCGGCACGACGGCGTTGATCGCGCCCATTTCGAGGGCGCGTTGGGCCGAGTACTCGCGGGCGAGGAAGAAGACCTCCCGTGCCGCCTTCTGGCCCACCTGCCTGGCGAAGTATGCGCTGCCGTAGCCGCCGTCGAAGGAGCCGACATCGGCATCGGTCTGCTTGAATCTGCCGTGCTCGGCGCTGGCGATGCTGAGGTCGCAGACCACGTGCAGGGAGTGCCCGCCGCCCGCCGCCCAGCCGGGGATCACGGCGATGACGACCTTGGGCATGAAACGGATCAGACGCTGCACCTCGAGGATGTGCAGCCGGCCGCCCCTGGCCTTGTCGATGCCGCTGGCGGTCTCGCCCTCACCGTACTTATAGCCGTCCCTGCCGCGGATACGCTGGTCGCCGCCGGAGCAGAACGCCCAGCCGCCGTCGCGCGCGCTCGGGCCGTTTCCGGTGAGCAGCACCACGCCGATGTGCGGATTGGTGCGGGCGTCCTCGAGGGCGGCGTAGAGTTCGTCGACGGTTTGCGGCCTGAAGGCGTTGCGCACCTCCGGCCGGTTGAAGGCCACGCGGGCGATGCGCCCGGTGAGGTCGTGGTGATAGGTGATGTCGGCGAGAGCGCCGAAGCCATCCACCGAACGCCACTGGGTCGGGTCGAAGATCTCTGAAACCAGTTCGGGCATGCCCCCAGACTACGCGGCGGGCTCGGGCTGCCGGGTAGGTCACCGGGTCCGGGCGGGGCACGGGCGTGGACCCATCCACAGCTGGGACCGCTCACACCAGACATGAGGGCTATTCAGGTGTACCTCCTCGGTGGAGTCCCCGTCAACCCCTTGAACGGGCTAGATGCCGAGCTGTGTACTTATGTCACCCGAAAGACCTGGAGGTGGTCATGTTTCACAACAGCCCCTCGGCACCCGACACCGCGTTACCCGAACACGCACCCGTCACCAGCGCCGAAACCTACACAGCTCCTGTCCTGAACCCCAGACCCTCACCCGGCAGCACCGTCGACGACGCGGCCCTCGGCCTCGGCGACGTCGAGATCACCGAACTCTCCCCCACGGAGTGGCGCGTCGCGGACCATGGCATCGAGCATGACGACCCGACCGCCCTACTCGGCTTCATCCAGATCGTCGGCAGCGCCTTCGAGGTGACCAACCTCGGTCGTCCGCGGGAACGCGCCTACTTCACTTCCTTTGACCGTGCCACAGCCAGTCTTCTCCCCCGGGGGGTCCTCGCATGACAACCATCGTCCAGCCGCCCACCACCCGTGCGAGCGCTCGCGCCACAACTCAGACCCCGGCAGCGCCGCCGGAGTCGACCCCGTCGTCGTATTCTCCGTCGGCCGCCGCCAGCGCCGCGGCCACCTCCCGCTACAGCCGGGCGTCCACGGATGCCTTCGGCGACTACCTGCGCCGCATCGGCAAGGGCCCCCTGCTCTCGGCCGAGGACGAGGTGGATCTGGCCCGCAAGATCGAGGTGGGCCTGTTCGCCGAGGAGAAGATGAACCGGGCGGAAGCCGAGGGCACCCCGGTGAACCCCGAGTTCAAGCGCGAACTCACCTGTCTGGTCTTCGAGGGCCGGCGGGCGAAGAACCACTTCATCGAGGCCAACCTGCGTCTCGTGGTGAGCATCGCCAAGCACTACTCCGGCCGCGGCGTCCCGATCATGGACCTCGTGCAGGACGGCAACATCGGCCTGGTGCGGGCGGTGGAGAAGTACGACTTCATGACCGGCTTCAAGTTCTCCACCTACGCCACCTGGTGGATCCGCCAGGCCATCCACCGCGGCATGGCCGACAAGTCGCGCATGATCCGCATCCCGGTGCACACCGCCGAGAAGCTCAACAAGATCAAGCGCATCCGCCGCGACCTCACCAGCACCCTCGACCGGGAACCGACGCTCAAGGAGATCGCCGAGTTGTCGCAGATCGCGGTGCGGGACGTGTCCCGCCTGCTGCAGTACGACAACGAGCCCATCTCACTGCACGCACCGGTCGGCGACGGCATCGGCGACATCGCCGAGCTGATCATCGACGACGACCTGCCCCAGCCCGACGAGTGCGCCACCATCACACTGCGGGCTGCCGACATCACGTTTTATCTCGATGCCCTGCCCGACCGGGAGAGGTCCATCCTCACGGCCCGGTTCGGTCTCACCGGTGAGGAACCTCGCACCCTCGACCAGATCGCGGTCATCCAGGGCGTGACGCGGGAGCGGGTCCGACAGATCGAGAAGCGAGCTTTGGCCCTCCTAAAGGTGCCACGACTCGAGCGATATCTCAGGGACTAGAAATGAAAACCGGCGTAGCGTGACACCTACCCCTATCAACGGAGTGGTGCAATGGGCAAGCTGACGTACGATTCGAGCCTCACGGCGGATTTCGATGATCGCGTGCTCGCGCACATCCAGGTGGTGATCGGCGCCAAACTGCGCCGGGGTGAGTGCTTCTACTTCACCTGGCGAGACGACCCGCAGGGCGGTGACGGACGGAGCACCATCTGGATGCACCCCAGCATCCCGTTGGCCTACAAGTATTTCGGCGGTCGTTCGCCCAGCCTCAACCGCGACTGGATCGAGGCGCTGATGCTCACCGCGAATTCATCGGGTGGCCTGCAGATCGTGCCGGAGCCGCACCGCCTGGGATCCACGTCGAATGGTAAGGATGATTCGTGACCCGCATCGACATCGTCTACGGCGGTAAGCCGTACACGCTCGGCGACCGCACGCTCGAATCACTCCGAGCCGAGATCTCCGACGCGGCGGCGGCCGGCGTGCCCACTTGGCTGCGGGTCAACAGCGGCGCCGGGCGCTATCAGGATGCCTATCTGCTCATCTCTCCGGGCACCGCGATCGCCATCGTGGACGTGCAGCCCAACGGTCCGGACGTGACGCTGACTCCCGAGGAGACGTTCGTCGCCGATTCCACCGAATGAACGGCTCAGGGGCGGACCCGCGGATGCTGGCACACTAGAGCCATGCTCCCTTCACTGCACGACGTGCTCGCCACCGCCCGCGTGGTCGACCTCCCCCTCGTCACCGGTTTCCGCGGCCTCACCAGCCGTGAAGCCGTGCTGATCGAGGGGCCGGCCGGCTGGACCGAGTTCTCCCCCTTCGTGGAGTACGACGACGAAGAGGCGTCGGCCTGGCTGCGGGCTGCGCTCGAGTTCGGTTGGGAAGAGAGCCCGGCCCTTCGACGCGACCGGGTTCCGGTGAACGCGACGGTTCCGGCCATCGACGCCGCCGACGTGCCCGCACTGCTGGCCCGGTTCCCCGGTTGCCGCACCGCCAAGGTGAAGGTCGCCGACCCCGGCCAGACCCTCGCCGAAGACGTGGAGCGGGTGCGCGCGGTGCGCAAGGCACTCGGCGCAGAGGGACGCATCCGGGTGGATGCCAACGGGCTCTGGAACCTAGACGAGGCCGAGCACGCGATCCACGCCCTGGCCGAGTTCGACCTCGAGTACGTCGAACAGCCGTGCGCGTCGATCGACGAGCTGGCGGAGATCCGTCGCCGCACCGACTACCTCGACCTGCCGATCGCCGCCGACGAGAGCGTGCGCAAGGAGTCCGACCCCCTGCTGGTGTCCCGCTCCGGCGCAGCCGACCTCCTGGTGGTCAAGGTGCAGCCGCTCGGCGGCATCCGCGCTGTGCTCGCGATCCAGGCCGAGACCGGCCTGCCGCTGATCGTCTCCAGCGCCCTCGACACCTCGGTCGGCATCTCGATGGGCGCGTTCCTGGCGGCTGCCCTGCCCGAGCTCGACTATGACTGCGGCCTGGCCACCGCGTCGTTGCTGGCCGCCGACGTCACCCACGAGCCGCTGCTGCCCGTTGACGGCAGCATCCCGGTGCGCCGGGTGGTGCCGGATGCCGACCTTCTCGACACCTATGCGGCCAGCCCTGAGCGCCGTGACTGGTGGCTCGCCCGCATCAGCCGCGTGCACGCCCTGCTCGCCGAGTAATCAGGCGGCGCGCCTCGCCGCGGGCTACAGGCCGGAGTAGGCGTGCAGGCCCTTGAAGAACACGTTCACGACGCCGAAGTTGAACATCACGGCGGCGAAGCCGATGATCGCCAGCCACGCCGACCGCGATCCGCGCCAGCCCCTGGTGGCCCGCGCGTGGATGTACCCGGCGTAGATCACCCAGATGATGAAGGTCCAGACCTCTTTGGTGTCCCAACCCCAGTACCGGCCCCAGGCCCGCTCGGCCCAGATCGAGCCGGCCATGAGGGTGAAGGTCCACAGGATGAAGCCGATGATGTTGGTGCGGTAGGCCAGGTTCTCCAGGGTGACCGCCGACGGCAGGGTCCTCAGGAACTTGAGCCGGCCGGGCGTGTCGGTGTCCACCCGGTCCTCGCGGCGGGACTGCAGCAGCTGCACGAACGAGAGCGCGAAGCCGAGGGCGAAGAACCCGGTGGCGAGAGACGCCACGAACACGTGGATGACCAGCCACACCGACTGCAGAGCCGGCGGCAGCGGGGCCACTTCCACGTAGTACTGCTGGGCGATGCCGAGCAGGATCAGGACAAGTCCGGTGACGAAGGTGCCGAGGAACCGCAGATCGATGCGGGTCAGCAGGAGCAGGTACACCGTGACGATGAGGAGAGTTCCGGTCATCGCGAACTCGTACATGTTGGCCCACGGCACCCGCTCGGCGGCGATGCCGCGCAACACCGTGGCCACGAGCTGCAGGCCCCAGGCGAGCACGGTCAGCGAGACGCCCACCCGCAGGCTGGCGGAGCGGCCGTACGGCGTCGCCGCATCGTTGACCATCCGGGCGCTGATGCGGGTGAGGGTGCTGGTACCGCCGGCCGAACCCACGGAGGCGGCCTCGCCCGCTCGGGCCTTGGCGGACTCGACATCGGCCGCGTCCACCGCAGAGCTGCGCTTGGCCAGGTCGATCGAGAAGGCGATGAACGCCAACGCGTAGACGGCCATGGCCGAGTACAGGCTGAGGATCGAGAGCTCGTTCAGATTCACCAGTACAGCCTAAGCGGGTTCGATGGGTGAAACGACCGGGGCCGAGCGTTCCAGCAGGGCGATGTGCCGGTCGGCGAGGGCGGTGACGGCCGACTCCAGGGCCGGGTCCTCCCCGCGGGCGAGGCCGGCGTATTCGAGCCGCACCGAACCATCCGCCTGGTCGATGGCCTTCACCCAGAGCCGACGGCGCGGCACGAACAGCGAGGTGAGCAGGCCGCCGAGCACGAGCACCGCGAACAGCAACACCCAGCCCTGGGTGGGGTCGTGGTGGATATCGAACGACGCGAACCGCGGCACCGAGCCCGAGAAGTCTCCCGCCGCGGCATCCGGAGTGGCGTTCTCGAAGGTCACCGAGCCCAGCCCGTTGGGCAGTTCCTGGGTCTCACCGGGTTTGAGTTCGAGCGGCTGGATGTCGCTCGTGCGGGTGGCCAGCGGCTCCATGGAGTCGGTGTCGAGGGAGTACACCGAGGTGGGCACACCCTCGTCCAGGCCCAGGTCCCCCGCGTACACGTTGAGGGTGAGCACCGGGTACTCGAGGTCGGGGAAGCTGGAGAAGTACGAGCCGGTGCTGCTCTCGTCCTGGGTCGGGTAGAAGAAGCCGACCAGGCCCACCTGCTCGGCGAGGCCGTCCGGCACCTTCACGATGCCCAGCGAGGTGAGGTTGGCGTCCTGCGGCAGGAACGGCACGGAGTCGGTGAACACCACTGTGCCCTCAGGGTCCTTCACCGTGATGGTGGGCGCGTAGCCGTTGCCGAGCAGGTAGACGCTGGTGCCGCCGGTACGCAGCGGATCGTTGACTCGCACCGCGCCTGGCTCGGCCTCGCCGCCGCGCGGGGTGACCGTGACGCCGGCGGTGAAGTCGACGGGCTGGCCGAACGCCTCGAGGTTCGCGGTCTCGTAGCTCACCGTGAAGTCGTCGAGGGTGAGCGTGTACGGGTCCAGTTCGGTGTCGTCGAAGAACCGGCCGGGGTTGAACGAGTCGTAGGCCAGCAGCGTGTTGACGAAGGTCTGGCCCTCCACGAGCACTCGTTGGCCGCTGAAGCCGAAGCCGCTGCCGAAGCCGACCACCACGAGGAGACCGACCAGGGCGGAGTGGAAGACCAGGTTGCCGGTCTCACGCAGGTAGCCGCGCTCGGCCGAGACCGAGAACTCAGTGGGGCTCTCGAACAGCGCCACCCGGTAGCGGCCCTGCTTGAGGACGGTGCGGGCGGAGGCGACGGCGGTGGCGGCATCCGTGCCGGCCGGGGCCGTGCGGGTGGTGAAGCCGGCCAGCCGGCCGAGGCGCGCGGGGGTCTTGGGCGGTTTGGCGCGCAGGGCCTGCAGGTGGTGCTTGGTGCGCGGGATGACGCAGCCGATCAGCGAGACGAACAGCAGCAGGTAGATGGAGGAGAACCAGGCGGAGGAGTACACGTCGAACGCCTGGATCTTGTCGAGCACCGGCGCCAGGTCGGGGTTGTCGGTGAAGTACTGGGTGACGCCGTTCGGGTCGGAGCTGCGCTGGGGCACCAGCGAGCCGGGAACCGCCGCGATGGCGAGCAGCAGCAGCAGGAACAGCGCGGTGCGCATGCTGGTGAGCTGACGCCAGAACCAACGCAGGGTGCCGGCAAAACCGAGTTTGGGCTGGGTGACCCCGTCGCCGGCGGGCGCCGGGGCGGAGTCGATGTGGTCAGATGGCCGGGACATAACTGCCAATCACCCCTTGCAGGTTCAGGAGCCAGGCATTCCACACGCCGCTCACCATGAGCACCCCGATAACGATCAGGAGCACGCCGCCGAACAGGTTGATCGCTCGGATATGACGCTTGAGAAAGGCTACGGCCCCGGTGGCCCAGTTCAGGCCCAGGGCGATCAGCAGAAACGGGATGCCCAGGCCGAGCGCGTAGAACAGCGCCAGCAGGCCGCCCTGCCGCGGTGAGCCGGTGCTCAGGCTGAGCGAGTTGATGGCCGTGAGCGTGGGGCCGGTGCACGGGGTCCAGCCGACCGCGAAGACCGCGCCGAGCACCGGAGCGCCGGCCAGGCCCATCCGCGGCCGCCAGGAGGTCTTGATGGTGCGCTGCATCGCGCCGAACTGACCGACGAAGACCAGGCCGAGCAGGATCACGACGGCGCCGGCGACGCGGGTGATCAGGTCGCGGTACTGGTTGAGCCAGAACCCGGCGACGCCGAACACCACGCCGGTGAGCACGAAGACCAGGGTGAAGCCGAGGATGAACAGGGCCACGCCCAGCAGCAGCCGGTTGCGTCCCCGGCGCGCGGAGAGCTTCGACCCGCTACTCCCGTCGGCGAACCCGCCGATGTAGGCCAGGTAGCCGGGCACGAGCGGCAGGATGCACGGGGACGCGAACGAGACGAGACCGGCCAGCACGGCGATCGGGATCGCCAGGAACAGTTGCCCGCTGAAGACGATCTCGCCGAAGGGATTGCCCACGCCTAGCCGTCCTCGGCAATCGTGTCCTTGATCAGGGTTTCCAGGATGGACGGCGAGTTGACCTGGCCGAGGATGCGCGCGGCGACCCGACCAGAGGAGTCCAGCACGAGGGTGGTGGGCACGGCGTTCGGGGGGATGCTGCCGCTGAAGGCGAGCTGCAGGCCGCCGTCGTCGACATCCATCACCGATGGGTAGCTGATCTCGTAGCTTTCGTTGAAGGCGATGGCGCTGGGCGCCTGGTCGCGCACGTTCACACCGAGGAAGCTGGCGCCCTGACCGGCGAATTCCTCGCTGATCGTCTTGAGGTCCGGGGCCTCGGCGCGGCAGGGGGCGCAGCTGGCGTACCAGAAGTTGACCACGAGGACCTCGCCTGCGTAGTCGGCGGAGCTGACCGTTGAGCCGTCTTCGAGGGTCCCGTCGAAGACGACGGACTCGCCACGATCGTCGGCGGCGATTTCGGTGACGCTGCCGTCGCCGGCGATGTAGCCCTTGCCGCTGCCTTCCCGGTACTGCGCGGCGAGCGGGTCGTCGCTGGTGCACCCGGTCAGCACGAGGCCGAGGCTGACGAGGCCGATCAGGGCGGCCGGAATCAGGCGTGGTCGACGACTCACACTGCACCTACATCGTTGGCCGGCACCAGCAGGGCGGCGGCGGGACTGGCATAGCCGACCTCGGCGGGCACATTGTCGTGCAACGACAGCGTGGTGATGCTGGACAGGTCACAGCGGCGTTTGCGCGGGTCGTGGGCAAGGCGTTCGTGGGCCAGGGTGCGGTGGACCATCCAGATCGGCAGCTGGTGGCTGACCAGAACGACGTCACCGTCGTCGACCGAATGGAAGGCATCGTCGATGGCGGCGAGCATCCGAGCAGAGATGGACGCGAACGGCTCGCCCCAGCTGGGCCGGGCCGGGTTGATCAGGCTGGGCCAGGTGCGCGGGTCGCGCAGGGCGCCGCCGGGGCCGCGCATCCGCTTGCCCTCGAAGCGGTTGGCGGGCTCGATGATGCGCTCGTCGAGGTGGATGGGCAGACCGAAGGCCGCCATGATCGGGGCTGCCGACTCCTGGGTGCGCTGCAGCGGCGACGCGATGATCCGCCCCACGGGTCGCCCACGTTCGACGAGGTCTGCGGCAGCCGCCTCGGCCATCTGCTGCCCCAAATCGGACAGCCGGAAGCCGGGAAGTCTGCCGTAAAGCACGCGCTCGGGGTTAAAAACCTCACCGTGCCGCACGAGATGTACCTGGCTAGCTACCACACGCTCCAGTCTACGGAGAGGTCACCCGCGAATTCGCCGAGAGCTGTGCGGCTAAACTCAGGGGGTGAATGCGCGCGTACTGATCAAGAACCTTGCTGCCCTCGACGACGGTCTCGTTTCCGTGTCCGGATGGGTTGAAACCGTCCGAGACCAGAAGAAGGTGCAATTCGTCGTCTTGCGCGACGAATCCGGCGCCGTGCAGCTGGTCAATCCACGCACCACGGATGCCGAGGGTGTCGTCGTCGACGACGAGCCGGCGACCACCATCTCCGGCCTGTCCCAGGGCAGCTTCGTCACGGTGACCGGGCAGCTCAAGCACGACGAGCGCGTCAAGCTCGGCGGCATCGAGATCAAGCTGGCGTCCCTCGAGGTCGTCACCCACGCCATCCCGGAGACCCCGATCGCGGCGGACTCCAGCCTGGACAAGCGCATGGACTGGCGCTTCCTCGACCTGCGCCAGCCCAAGGCAAGCCTCATCTTCCGCATCCAGACCACGTTCGAGCACGCCCTGCGCACGTACTGGATCGAGCACGACTTCATCGAGCTGCACACCCCGAAGCTGATGGCCAGCGCGAGCGAGTCCCGCGCCGAGCTGTTCGAGGTGGACTACTTCGACCGCAAGGCCTACCTGGCGCAGAGCCCGCAGTTCTTCAAGCAGATGGCGCAGTCCGCCGGCTTCGGCAAGATCTTCGAGGTGGGGCCGGCATTCCGGGCCGACCCGTCGTTCACCAGCCGGCACGCCACCGAGTTCACCAGCGTCGACTCGGAGATCAGCTGGATCGACAGCCACGACGACGTCATGCAGTTGCACGAGGACCTGCTCGTGGCCGCGTTCACCGCGGTGAAGGCCAAGCACGGCGAGGAGGTGCTCGCCCTGTTCGGTGTCGAGGTCACCGTACCGAGCACGCCGTTCCCGCGCATCCCGCTGGCCGAGGCCAAGGAAATCGTCAAGAGCCGCGGCTACGAAGTTCCCCGCGACGACGATGACATGGACCCCGAGGGCGAGCGCCAGATCGCGGCCTACGTCGCCGAGACCTACGGCCACGAATTCGTCTTCCTCACCGACTACGCCTCGAGCATCCGCCCGTTCTACCACATGCGCCACGAGGGCGACGCGAGCCTCACCAACAGCTACGACCTGATCTTCAACGGCACCGAGATCTCCACCGGCGCGCAGCGTGAGCACCGCATCGACGTGTTGACGGAGCAGGCCATCGAGAAGGGTGTCGACCCCGCAGAGATCGCGGGTTACCTGGACTTCTTCCGCTACGGCGTGCCCGCGCACGGCGGTTTCGGTATGGGTCTGGCCCGCGTGCTGATGCTGATGCTGCACCAGGCATCCATCCGTGAGGTCACCTACCTGTTCCGCGGGCCGACCCGCTTGGAGCCGTAACCTCTCCTCCCGCTCGCGAAAATCGCGCCTGTCTCACGGACAGGCGCGATTTTTCGTTAAGACCAAACCTTTTCTGACGTGGGGCCGAACCACCTGCATACCAAGCAAGCCCCCACACTCCACAGCAAAGGACTTCATCATGCGCAGCTTCACCAAGACCGCACTCGGCCTCACCACCGCAGGCCTGCTCGTCGCCGGCCTCGCCGCCTGCTCCACCGACGAGGGCACCGCGTCGACGTCGTCGTCCAGCTCCTCGTCCTCCAGCAGCTCCGCCGAAGCCACCCCCACCCCGGTCGCCTCCATCCCCACCCTCACCGGTGTCGACACCTCCGTGCTCCTGGACGCCGACTTCGCCGCCGCCCTCACCAGCCTGGGCCTGACCCCCGGCACCGTCGGCACCGCCACCCTCGAAGAAGGCAGCCTGCACTTCCCCATCACCGGCGGCAACGTGGACTACTACGACCCGGCCGAGGACTACCGCCCCTATGTCCAGGGCAACATCGAGCACGAGGGAAGCGGCTTCTCCCTCACCGCCGGCGAGACCGTCGTCGAACTGACCAACTTCACCATCGACCCCGGCACCTCCGAACTCTTCGGTGACGTCACCGCCAACGGCGAATCCGCCGCCACCCAGGTCAAGCTCTTCGACCTCTACGGCGGAACCCTCGAACCCCTCAAGATGGACGGCGACAACGCCATCCTCACCGGCACCACCGTGCACATCAGCGCCGACGCCGCCGCCCTGCTCAACACCACCTTCAACACCGACGCCGTCGCCGACCAGCTCCTCGTCGGCATCGCCACCATCACCGTCAACACCAAGTAACACCCCGCACCACACGAAAAACGGCCGAGCACCCGCTCGGCCGTTTTTTCGCGCCACAAACACCACACACCCCGTGCCCAGACCGCGAAAGCGGCACAACGGTCACCACAACACCCCTGAAGCAACCACAACCCCGCTCTCGCGGCCTCGGGGCGGGACCGGGCGTCAGTCAGACGACGAGGTCAACGGCCATCCGTTCGGCGGTGACCGAGCGCACGTAGGCGCCCGCTGCAACGTGGGCCGGATGCAGCTGGTAACGACCCAGCGCCGCCTCGTCGTCGAACTCGGCGACGAGGGCCACGTCCCAGTTGGCGCCGCCGACCACATCGGGTCCGATGCGAAGCGAGCGGATCTCGTCCACCACACCCACGAGAGCGCCGAGCCGAACCGACATCTGGGCGCCGTTTTCGGCCTTTTCGGCGGGATCAGTGGCCGCCAGCTTCCAGGACACGATATGCAGAATGGTCATCGGACCTCCAGGAGTGCGGTGCGCAGGCGCGCCGGGTCGATGCGCCAGTAGTTGTGCACCAGCCCGTTGATGAGCAGCACCGGGATGTCTTCGACATACAGTTCGTGCAGCTCGGGGTCATCGAGAATCGACTTCTCCTCGAGCAGCACGGTCGGGGAGCCGGGTTCGGCAGTCAGCTCCGTGAGCACCGCGGTGACCACGGCCAGAGCGTCGTCACAGAGGTGACATCCCGGCTTGCCGATCAGGGTCAGGTGCGCGGTGGACATACCCCCAGCCTAGGCCGCTGCGCTGCGGACACCGTGGGTAGACTCAAGCGCAATGTCCGACGAATCCGGTCCCCGCGCTATCGCGTTCTTCGACGTGGACAACACGCTGCTGCGCGACGCGAGCCTCTATCACTTGGGCGTCGGCGCCTGGCGGTTGCGGTTCATCTCGCTGGCCGACATCCTCGCGTTCGGCTGGAATCAGACCCGGTTCCTGGCGGTCGGCGAAGACGGGGTCAATATCGCCCGGCTGCGGATGCGGGCCATGGACATCATCACCGGGCACACCAGGGACGAACTCGTCGGCCTCAGCCACGACATCTTCGACAGCCGGCTCATCCACCGGCTCTGGCCGGAAACCGTCGCCGTGGCGCACGCCCACCTCAAGGCAGGTCGCGAGGTGTGGCTGGTCACCGCAACGGCCCAGGAGGTCGCGGATGTGATCGCGGAACGCCTGGACCTCACCGGCGCGCTCGGCACCAAACTCGCCACCGTCGATGGCATCTTCACGGGTCAGCTCGTCGACGGCATCTGCCACGGCGGCCGCAAGGCCGTCGTCGCTCGTGGGCTCGCCGAGGATCGCGGCATCGACCTGGCACTCTGCTGGGCGTACTCCGATTCGCACAACGACATTCCGTTGCTCGAACTCGTCGGCAACCCCGTCGCCGTGAATCCGGACACCACGCTGCGGCGCTACGCACTGGCACGCGGCTGGCCGATCATGCACATGAAGATCGCGCAGATCAAGGCCGCACACGCAAGCAAAAAGCGCTAGGTCAGTGACCTAGCGCTTTTTCAGGTAGAACGGTCGAGACCGTCTACTTCTTATTACGACGCTGGTGGCGAGTCTTACGAAGCAGCTTGCGGTGCTTCTTCTTCGCCATACGCTTGCGTCGCTTCTTGATTACAGAACCCACACGGACCTCACAAAGATTTGGTTTAGCCGCGGGATTCGCGACCGACACGAAAACCCCATTCTAACGGATAAAGAAAGTCCCGTCCGACTCACTTCCTCCGAGAGTGGGTTCGATTGCCCTCAGGACCGCCGATTCCGGCACCCGGAAGGAGCGTCCGAAGCGCACGGCGGGCAGTTCACCAGCATGCACCATGCGGTACACGGTCATCCTGGACACCCTCATGACCTCGGCGACCTCGGCGACGGTGAGGAAGCGCAGATCGTCGAGTCGCGAGTCGGGAAGCGCACGTGACATGGGCGGCTCCCTGCTATCGACGAGTGAGTGTGCCCGTCACTGTAAAGCGAAGCCCGGCCGCCCGCTAGTCGCTTTTGCGCCACTTCTTGACGCTCTTCTTCACCCCGGAGTCCTTGACCACGTGCTGCATCTGGAAGGAGGTATCCGCGAAAGCCTTACCGATCGCCGCCGCGAAGGCGCGCTGCTCATCCTTGAGGACCTCGGTGTCATCGACGACCCCCGCGAGCACGGTGTCCACGTCGATACTGAGGAACGGGATCAGCCAATCCTCGATCACTTCGAGCGGGGCATAGTCGAGGTGGTAGTAGCGGTGCTGGCCCTCTTCGCGCACGCCGACCAGCCCGGCCTCACGCAGCACCTTGAGGTGTTTGGACACCGTCGGCTGGCTCAACCCGAGCGAACTGACGATGTCGGAGACGCTCAGCTCCCCCTGGGCGGCACTGGACTGGTTGTAGCGCTCGAGGAGAATGCGTAAGATATCGCGTCGGGTCGAGTCCGCCACTACGCCAAAGATGTCTGCCATGCCCCAAGGCTAGTCATTCCGGGTGCGGGTGCTATGACAAGTTGTCAGCGACCCCAGGTCAGGCAAGGCGATTCGAATGAAAACGCAGGCCCCCACCGCACGCTTCACGCAGCATTCCAACACCTGGTACGGGCACCTCCGGGACTCGGTCGACGGCCTGGTGCGCAGGTCCCCGTCCAGGTTCGCGCTTCTCGTCTTCACCTCGCTGATCCTGCTCTTCACCCTGCTGTTCTCCTTGCCGATCGCTTCGGCCGGCGACACCGACACCCCGCTGCATGACGCCGTGTTCACCGCGGTGTCGGTGATCTGCGTCACCGGACTCAGCACCGTGGACATGGCCACGCACTGGTCGCCGTTCGGCAACGCGCTGGTGGTCATCGGGGTCAACATCGGCGGCGTCGGCGTGCTGACCCTGGCCTCCCTGATGGGCCTGGTGATCTCCCGCCGGCTGGGCCTGCGCGCCAAGCTCATGGCGGCCAGCGACTCGAACCCGTCGCGCATCCACATGGGCCCGGTCAACGAGGGCCAGGCCGTGCGCCTCGGCGAGGTCGGCAGCCTACTGCTGACCGTGGCCATCAGCACCCTGGTCATCGAGGCGGCCGTCGCCCTGCTACTGTTCCCGCGGATGCTGATCGACGGCGTGCCCGCCGGCGAGGCGCTCTGGCAGAGCATTTACTACGCCGCGATGGCGTTCACCAACACCGGGTTCAGCCCGAACGCCGGCGGCATCGGCCAGTTCGCCAACGATTACTGGTTCCTCGGCGCGCTGATGGTCGGCGTGTTCCTGGGCAGCCTGGGCTTCCCGGTGCTGATGACCTTCGCCCGCAGTTGGCGCTCACCCCGCCGCTGGTCCGTGCACGTCAAGCTCACACTCTGGACGACCACGCTGCTGATGGTGTCGGGAATGATTTTCTACATCATCCTGGAATTCGACAACCCGAAGACCTTCGGGTCCCTGAACGCCGGCGACACGATCTTCCAGTCCCTGTTCATGTCGGTGATGACCAGATCCGGCGGATTCGCCACCATCGACATCGCCGACCTGCACGGCTCCAGCCTGCTGCTCAGCGACATGCTGATGTTCATCGGTGGCGGCTCGGCCTCCACCGCCGGCGGCATCAAGGTCACCACCCTGGCGGTGCTGTTCCTGGCCGCGTTCGCCGAGGCCCAGGGCAAGGAGCAGATGGAGGCCTTCGGCCGCCGCATCCCCAGCGACATCCTGCGCCTGGCGGTGAGTGTGGTGCTCTGGGGAGCGACCACCGTGGCCGTGTCGAGCATCCTGATCCTGCACATCTCCAAGCAGGCACTGGATGTGGTGCTGTTCGATGTCATCTCGGCGTTCGCCACCGTCGGGCTGTCGACGGGGCTCACTGCCGAGCTCCCCCCGGAGGGTGTCTATGTGCTGGCGGCGACGATGTTCATGGGCCGGGTTGGTACAGTGACTCTCGCGGCGGCGCTGGCAGCGAGCCAGAGCAGACAGTTGTTCAAACGCCCCGAGGAAAGGCCGATAGTTGGTTGACCGGATCAAGCAGAACGCTCCCGTGCTCATCATCGGCCTGGGCCGTTTCGGCGCAGCGACCGCGGGCAAGCTCGACCGGTTGGGCCGCGAAGTGCTCGCCGTGGACAGCAGTGAGGCGCTCGTGCAGAAGTGGTCGGAACGAGTCACGCACGCCGTGCAGGCCGACGCCAAGTCCATTGACGCGTTGCGCCAGATCGGCGCCCAGGACTTCTCTGTTGCGGTCTGCGCCGTGGGCTCCTCGATTGAGGCCAGTGTGCTGATCGTCGCGAACCTGGTCGACCTCAAGATCCCGCAGATCTGGGCCAAAGCCATTTCGCAGTCGCACGGCAAGATCCTCGAACGCATCGGCGCCAATCACGTGATCTACCCCGAGGCCGATTCCGGCGAACGTGTCGCCCACCTGGTATCGGGGCGGATGCTGGACTTCATCGAGTTCGACGACGACTTCGCCCTGGTGAAGATGTACCCGCCCAAGCCGATCCGGGGCCTGAACCTCACCGAGTCCGGGGTGCGCACCAAGCATCACGTGACCGTCGTGGGCGTGAAGAGCCCGGGGCGCCCGTTCACCTACGCCACGGCCGAGACGGTGGTCTCCGACCATGACCTCATCATCGTCGCCGGCACCGAGGGCGACATAGAACGTTTCGCGGCCCTCGGCTCCTAAGCTCGGGTCGAGACTGACGCGACCCATCCGCTGGTTGAGCTGGTCGAAACCCGGTGCGACGCGGGGCTACGAGGCGGCGAGTTCCCGGGCCCGCGCGAGCGCGGCATCCGTCGCCCGGTCGAACAGGCCCTTGACGTCGCCGGTTTCGAGTTGCTGCACGGCCCGCTCCGTGGTGCCCTTAGGGCTGGTCACCTGGCGGCGCAGCTCGGTGGGGGTCAGGTCGGACACGGCCAGGAGTGCGCTCGCGCCCAGGAAGGTGCCGTTGACCATGGTCGCCGCCTGGGCGGGGGTGAAGCCCTTGTCGATGGCCGTCTGGGTGAGCTGCTCAATGAGGTAGAAGACGTAAGCCGGGCCGGATCCGGAAATGGTGCTCAGAGCGTCGATCTTGTCCTCTGGCACCACCAACACCTCACCCACCGTCTCGAACAGGGCGGTCGCCAGCTCCATCTGCACCGCCGTCGAGCGGGTGCCGGCGCTCAGCCCGGTGACGGCCATACCCACAACGGCTGGAGTGTTCGGCATCGACCGAATCACGGCGACACCGTCGGGCAGGTGCGTTTCGAAGGTGGCGATGGTGACTCCGGCGGCCACACTCACGACGAGGGTGCCGGGCTCGAGGCTGTCGGCGATCTCGGCGAGCAGGTCGGGCACCATCGCGGGCTTGACGGCCACGATGACGATGCCGGCCCCCTTCACCGCGAGACGGTTGGCGTTGGGTTCGGTCTCGGTCGCCCACGCGGTCACCCCGGCGGTGCCGGCGAGTTCGGCGGCCTTGGCGGCTGACCGGTTGGTGGTGCGGATGCCGCCGTCCACCGTGACGGTGGGCTTGAGCAGTCCGGCCAGGACGGCCCTGGCCATCGATCCGGCGCCCAGGAAGGCGATGGCGGGCAGGGTGACGGGTGCGGTCGAAGTCATCCCCCCAGTGTAGTTTTTCGCGCCAGGCCGACCCGGGGCATCTGGCCGCTCGAGAAGATGGACGGTTCTAGGATTGGTCGCATGAGCGCATCAGGCGGAAACAAGGCGATTGTGGCGGCGCTGCTCGCCAATCTCGGTATCGCGATCACCAAGTTCATCGCCTGGTTCGTCTCGGGGTCCTCCTCGATGCTGGCCGAGGGCGTGCACTCGCTCGCAGACTCCGGCAACCAGGTCCTGCTGCTGATCGGCGGACGCAAGTCGAAGAAGGCCGCCGACACCGAGCATCCGTTCGGCTACGGGCGTGAACGCTACGTGTACGCGTTCGTGGTGTCGATCATCCTGTTCTCCGTCGGTGGCGTGTTCTCGATCTACGAGGGCATCGAGAAACTCCAGAACCCGCACGAACTCGAGAACGCCTGGTTGCCGATCCTGGTGCTCCTGGTTGCGATCGGCCTGGAGTCGTTCTCGCTGCGCACCGCCGTGAAGGAGTCCAACCACACCCGCAAGGGCGAGACCTGGGTGCAGTTCATTCGGCACGCCAAGGCCCCCGAGCTTCCCGTGGTGCTGCTCGAAGACGTTGCGGCGTTGACCGGCCTGACGCTGGCCCTGGGCGGCGTGGGCCTGACCGTGCTCACCGGTGACGCCACCTGGGACGCCGTCGGCACCCTCGCGATCGGCGTGCTGCTCGTGCTGGTGGCCATCGTCCTGGGCATCGAGACCAAGAGCCTGCTGGTGGGCGAGGGCGCCAGCGACAAGGATGTCGACGCCATCAAGGCCGCCATCCTGGCCGGCCCGGAGACCAAGAACCTCATCCACCTCAAGACCCTCTACCTGGGCCCGGACGAACTCCTCGTGGCCGCCAAGCTCTCCTTCGACTCCGCTCAGCGGTTCTCCGACGTGGCCGCCGGGATCGACACCATCGAGGCCCGCATCCGCGAGGCCGTGCCCAGCGCCAGGGTGGTTTACCTCGAGCCCGACCTCTACATCGACCCGGCCACGGTCAACCCGCCCACCGACACGATCTTCATCAAGGGACGCGAATGAGTGCGAGCCGTATCGCCGTCGTCCTGCGGCACGCCGACGATATCCACCTGGGCAACCTGGAGCAGGTGCTTCTCGACCACGACTACACCGTGCACTACATCGACACCCTCGGCGCCGACGGCGTGCGCGGCATCGACCCGGCCGCGGCCGACCTCCTGGTGGTGCTCGGCGGTGAGATGGGCGCATACGAGACCGAGAGTTATCCGATACTCACCGACGAGATCGAGTTGCTCACCCGCCGGCTCGCCGCCCGCCGCCCGGTCTTCGGCGTCTGCCTGGGCGCCCAGCTGATGGCCAGCGCCCTCGGCTCCCCGGTCTACCGAGGCCAGAGCAACGAGATCGGTTTCCGCCTGGTGGAGCCCACCGAGGCCGGCCAGGCCTCCCCGCTCCGCCATGTCAGCGGCATCCCGATGATGCAGTGGCACAGTGACACCTTCGACCTGCCGGCGGGCACCATCCGCCTGGCGGGGTCGGCCGCCTACGGCAACGAGGCTTTCGCCATCGACGACTGGGCCCTGGCCGTGCAGTTCCACCCCGAGGTGACCGCGGAGATGCACGAGACCTGGCTGAGCTCCTCCGAGGCCGAGGTCCGCGCTGAGGGTCTGGAGCCCGACGCCCTGCGGCAGGAACGCGCCCAGCACTCCGCTGCCATGCAGCAGGCGTCCAGCGCGATGTTCAGCGAGTGGCTGTCGGCCCTGCCGGGCGACGCAGCGGGTCCTCAAAGAACTCGGTGAGCAGAAGGCCGCACTCGCCCTCGGCCACCCCGGACACCACCTCGACCCGGTGGTTGAGCCGGCGGTCCCGCAGCACGTCGTAGAGCGAGCCGGCGGCGCCGGCCTTCTCGTCCCAGGCCCCGAAGACCACGAGGGGGATACGGGCCGCCACGATCGCGCCGGCGCACATCACACAGGGCTCCAGAGTCACCACGAGGGTGCAACCGGTCAGGTGCCAGTCCCCGGTGGCGGCGGCTGCCTCACGGATGGCGACAACCTCGGCGTGCAGGGTCGGGTCCTGGTGGAGTTCCCGTTCATTGCGTCCCCGACCGATCACCCGGCCGGCGGCGTCCAGCACGACAGCGCCGACCGGAACGTCGCCGCTGGCCAGGGCGCCGTGCGCTTCGTGGAGGGCCAGCCGCATCCAGGCCAGGTGTTCCTCGCTCTGCCGCACCACCCCACCCCATTTCCGAGTAGCCCACGAGAGCCGGATGCCCGTTGAGCTAGTAGATTGAGCCTATGCGAGTCCACGTAGCCGACCATCCGCTCATCACCCACAAGCTCACCGTGCTGCGTGATCAGAGCACCTCGTCACCGATGTTCCGGGCGCTGGTGGAAGAGCTGATGACGCTGTTGGCCTACGAGGGCACTCGAGGCGTGCGCGTCGACGAGGTCACCGTGCAGACCCCGGTGGCGATCGCCCGCGGCGTCAAGATCAGCGACCCGAAGCCGCTCGTGGTGCCGATCCTCCGCGCGGGCCTGGGCATGCTCGAGGGCATGGTCAAGCTGCTCCCCACCGCTGAAGTGGGCTTCCTGGGCATGGCACGCAACGAAGAGACCCTGCAGCCGACCACCTATGCGGAGCGCCTGCCGGACGACCTGTCCGACCGTCAGTGTTTTGTGCTCGACCCGATGCTGGCTACCGGCGGCTCGCTGATCGCGGCCATCGAGTTCCTCTTCGACCGCGGCGCCGTCGATGTCACCGCCATCTGCATCCTGGCCGCCCCCGAGGGTCTCGCCGCCGTCGAGGCCGCTTTGGCCGGCCGTGAGGTCACCATCGTTCTGGGCGCCGTCGACGAACGCCTCGACGAGCACGGCTACATCGTGCCCGGCCTCGGCGACGCAGGCGACAGGCTCTACGGCCTGGTCTGATCCGGCCCGGTCTGTTCAACCGGCTGCGGGCATCGTCACATTCGGCGCGCCCGCAGTACGCAGATCCTGCGACGCCCGGCGCGCCGACCGCGGTTAGATTCACAAAACTTTGAAATAGTTCGTTTCTCGGTGGATTTCTTTGATGGATCGCCGTTTCGTGCGAGATCCTACGAACTCGCACAGCCCCTCGTGAACCTGATGCAGGCCACCGGGCGCTTTCCGCCGTCACTGAATTGACACAACTTGTCACAGTCGGCTTTACTCACACTCATGACTTCCACCACACGCATCCCGACCTCCGCCGAGGCTTTGGGGACTGCCGGCATGATGATGCCCGGCAGTGTTATGGCGTGTTGCCGAATGTGCCGCTAGACCAGACAGGCACTCTCGCCGAGTCACTCGCCCCTCACCCGCTGATCTGCAGCCGCTGAGGACGCCGCCATCGCGGCAGGGAGACTCCAGGGCCCTCGCTACCGAGGCCGCCCGCTCCACCGGCCGCTTAGGCCGCCCTTTCTCGAACCCATGAGCGCGGATGCGCCGGGTTCCCTGCGCATCATCACCCCCAAGGATTCCGATCATGTCACTCGCACACATCGACTCAGCCCGCTCCGTCCAGTCCTACCGCCCCGAGCTCACCCTGGCCCCGGCGCCCGCACCGGCCGCACCGCGCATCCGCGCCGTACCCGACGGCAGCCAGGCCCGCGGGTTCGTGCTCTACGTCGGTATCGATGAGGCCAAGGCCGCCGCGGCGGGCACGAGCCTGCACCGCATCGTCGAAGAACTCAAGAAGCTGACCCAGGCGATCGCCCCCTCGTCCGAGACTCACGCCGCCGTGGCCCTGGCTCCCGACGGCGTCGGCGGCCGGGACGTGGACGTCGTGCGCCTGGCCCTGCAGGACCCGGCCGCCCTCGCCAAGCGCCGCACCACGGCCGACGACGCCGACCGGGCGCCCGGCGGCGTGGTCGTTGACATCTCCCGCAAGCGCGTGATCCTCGACAACGAGACCGCCGCGCTCACCTACAAGGAGTTCGAGCTGCTGCAGTACCTGGTGCTGCGCGAGGGCCGCACCATCGAGCGCGCCGAGCTCATCGCCAAGCTGTGGGACGCCGAGAGCGAAGAGGATGCGCCTAACGAGCGCACCATCGACGTGCACGTGCGTCGTCTGCGCGCCAAGCTGGGCCGCTACGAAGACATCGTGCGCACTGTGCGCGGCGTGGGCTACCGCTTCGACCGTCACGCCGACGTATCGATCCGCCAGGCCAGCACGCCCAGCCCCGACCGCTTCTAACCGTCGCCGGCCGCTGGGTCGCACCCGCTCGTTTGCCGAGGTCGACCCGCGAGGTCTCGCCACGCTCGAGCAACGGGCGCACTCACCGGCCGTTAACGTGATTGAGGGCCGGTCGTAGAGGCAAACGACCGACCCTCTTCCCTTGCACCAAGAGTGTCCTGCAATCACATTCGCATCTTCCGCCACAGCAAACGGTTGACGCACTACGAATATATAACGAAGAGGTAACGGAGCGCCAGTTATCCAATCGCTATTTTCCTGCGAGTTCACAGTGCGTTCGCTTGGATCGCGATACATGCCCCCTGCGTGCCGGCAGGCTGCGCGTCCGCCCTCGTGGTTGCGGGCGTAGCGTGTCGTCCAGGAAGAATCGGAGGAAACACCGTGGACATCATCCGCTTGCAACCCGCCGGACTCGTCAAGAGTCCGGCGTTCAGTCACGTCGCGATCGTTCCCGCGGGCGCCACGACCATCTATGTGGGCGGTCAGAACGGCGTTGACGACACCGGCACTGTCATCTCCGCGGATATCGCCGAGCAAACCAGCCGGGCGGTCGACAACGTCGTTGTCGCGCTCGGAGCGGCCGGCGCATCCCTTGTCGACGTCGTGCAGTGGACTGTATTGATCGCCGCGGATGCCGATCTGGGCGCCGCCTACGGCGCCATCGCGCCGCGGCTCGCCGGGCCCGGTGTCCCACCGCTGGTGACCGCGGCACGGGTGGCGGGACTGGGAGTTCCGGGAGCCCTCATCGAAGTCAGCGTGATCGCGGCCAAACTGCCGTCATAGGACCGGCGGTCACGAGACCGACGGGCCCTTCTGACCACCAGGTCGATGATCACGCCTCGGCGAGCGCGGCCGAAACCGCGACCACGGCGCCCAGCACCGGTTGATCCCGCAACCAGGCGCCGGCGAAGACGCCGACGAGGACCGAGTAGCCGGCCCATGCCGCCCCAGACACGGCGCTGAGCGGCACGAAACGGCGTCGGGCAAACCCGCTCGAGCCGGCCATGACGTTCACCGCGACCCGGCCGACCGGCACGAATCGAGCCGTGAGGATGACGGACGCCGCACGCCGGTCGAGGGCGCCGCGAGCACGATCGAGCAGCCGGGACGCTTTCGGCCCGCGTGTCCAGCGAAAGCGTTCAAGGTCGACCCGGCGGCCGAGGGAGAACGCCAGGTTGTCACCGACGAACGACCCGATGGCCGCCACCAGGAACACCGCCCAGGGATTCGGGGTCCCGGTGGCAACCCCGATCGCGGCGACGGCCACCACGACGGGCTCACTGGGCATGGGTGGAAAGAACCCGTCGAGGGACACGAGCAGCAGAACGACGACGAGCACGAAGGGGGATGCCGCCCAGGAAAGTATGAGCTCGTTGAGCGTCTCCACGGGGATCCGATCTGCCGGGAAGGCCACCCCAGAGCGATGGCGGTGAGGTGGGACTTCGTCTGTCTCCGACGCTACGGATGCGCTCCAGCACGCACCATCGAGCTGGCTCCCGTACTCGCAGGCGGGCTAACCCCACCATGCCCCGTCACAACGCTGACTCAGGGGCCGCTCAGCGCCCGCCGAGCCTGGCGGGAACGGGCAGCCGCACAACCAGGGCCCCAGGATCCACGCTGAACCGACCGGCACGGGTCTCGCCGACCGGGTCACCGTCGATCTCCGCGAGCACCGGGCGGTCGAGTTGAAACCCGAAGTCGCGACCCGACCATTGGCGCAGCGATGCGGCCCCGTTGCGAATCCGCGCGGCGACCTCGACCGCCACACCCAGCCAACCGGCAACGACGTTGGGCCGCAGCACCACCAGGTCCAGTCGTTCATCGTCGACCTTCGCGCCGGTGGCGAGTTCGATATTGGCTACCACCGAGCTGCAATTGCAGGCCAACACCATGAGGCACTCGTGGCTCGTGTGCTCCTCGCCGTCGACAGACAGGGTCACCCCGAAACCCTCGCGGAACATCGTCGCTCCACCGGCGACGACATAGGCGCCCCAGCCCACCTTCTTCTTGAGGCCGTCATCGGTCTGCGCCATGATGTCGGCGTCCAGGCCGACTCCGCCCATGACGACGAACACCCGTTCTTCGCCATCGTCGAAGGTGGCCAGTCCCACGTCGATGGCGTGGTTCTGCCCCAGGAACGCGATCTCCAGGGCGTCGTCGAGAGAATCGACCGGGATGCCCAGGTTGCGGGCGAGCAGGTTTCCCGTGCCGCTGGGGAGCAGGCCGCACGGCACCGAGGTGCCGCGCAGCACGCCCGCTGCCGCCCGCACCGTGCCGTCGCCGCCCATGACGCAGACGAGGTCAGGGGCGAGCGCCAGCGCCGACCGCGCCGCGGCGACGCCCGAATCATCCCTGTTCGTCTCGAACCACAGCGGGTCATCCCAGCCGAGGCGGCTCGCCGCGGCGCCCACCTGAGCCTTCGTCTCCGCAAGATCCGGGAACTTGCTCGGATTGATGACGACGGCGACGGACGGGGTTCGACTTCGCGAGGCATCCATACGCGCACTATAGAACGGTCTCGCTGCACGGGCGGCAATGCGTGATCGACCGGGCTAGGCTGCCGGGGACGCCGCGCCGATCCCATATTGTTGAACACGGGATGCCCGGGGGCACGGTGAGGAGGCAACATGGTCGATCGTGCAATAGCCGTCGGCGCGTGGGAGTCGCTGTTTCGCGCCCAGGTCGCCATCATGCGCAGTCTGGCCGAGGACTTCCCGTCCCGCGAGATCTCCTTCAACGAGTACGACGTGATGTTCAATCTGTCCCGCCAGCCCGAACGCAGCATCCGGTTGCGGGAGTTGAACAAGCACGTGCTGCTCACCCAGCCCAGCGTGAGCCGGCTGGTGGACCGACTGGCGTCCAGGGGGTACGTGCTCAAGCACGCCGACCCCGACGACGGCCGCGGCGCCATCGTGCAGCTGACGGATGCCGGCTTCGCGCTCTTTCGGCGGGTGGCGCTGGACCACATGGGCTCGATCAGCACGCGGGTGGGCGACAGCCTGAGCGACGATGAGCTCCTGCAGCTCACCGCCCTGTGCGACCGGCTACGGCTGGGACCGGACCAGCCGGTCTGAGCCGCTGCGGGTGCCGGCGAGGCAAGGGCCCTACCCCTCACCTCGCCGTGGCACTCCCTTGCAGGACTGCCATCTCGGCCAGACGACCCGAACGCTGCCTGACTGAGAATCCGTGTGGCGCGTTGGACAAAACTAAGGTTAGCTCAGTTTCGTGCCCGCTGCGGGGCTGCGGGAATCTCGCTGAGCGCCACCGCCCCTGTGCAGGCGGAGACCGCGAGCGTACTCTGCCCGACAGGAGGTGCGTTATGCGCGCAGCAGAGAACGACCGGATCATCATCCGCGGCAAAACCGATTCAACGCCTGACCGGCACGGCACCATTCGCGAGGTCCGCGGCCCCGAGGGCGAGCCGCCCTACCTGGTCTCCTTCGACGACGGTCACGAGACCCTGGTCTTCCCCGGCACCGACTTCGTGGTCGAGCACGCCCGCTGAGCGGCGCAACCGTTGCCGCCGCGGACACCTGTTGCCGGCGGCTACCCTCAGGTATGCCCGATCCCGACCTCCGCTCCCCCGCTGCCGACCTGATCGACCGGCTTCGGGCCTGGATGCCGCTCGCACCCGGGCAGGCCGTGCTGCGGGACGAGTACCTCGGGTTCGTCCTCGGCTCGCCCGAGGCGGCGCTGGAACGCCACGGCGGCCCCGAACACGTCACCGGGAGCTGCTTCGTCTTCACCCCCGACCTGGCGCAGGTGCTGCTGTGCTTTCACAAGAAGGGCCGGTTCTGGGTGCAATTGGGCGGTCACGTCGAGGCGGCCGACGGCTCCGTTGTCGACACCGCCCTCAGGGAAGCCCGCGAGGAATGCGGCATCGACGACCTCGATCCGGTCGGCGGCGGCATCCTGGATCTGGACCGGCACGCCCTGGGTGGCGGCTTCAGCTGCCGTACGCACTGGGACGTGGGCTTTGCGGCGATCGCCAGACCGGAGGCCGCCCCGGTGGCGAGCGACGAAAGCGACGATGTCGCGTGGTGGCCGGTGGCTGCGCTGCCGCAGAACGTTCCCCCGCAGTTCGCGCTCCGCCTGGCCGGTGTGCTCGCCGAGCTCGGCAACCGGCAGCGGGCGACGCACTAAGCCCCGACCGGGGATCAGCCGAAGGCGTGGAGGTCGAGGTCGACACTGAGCAGATCGCTCACGAGACGCCCGCGCACACTGGTGCCCTGCGCGTCCAGCGGCGGGCTGACCACGGCGGCGCCGAGCCGACCGGGTGCTGCCAGCACGATGGCGCCGGAGACGCTCGACTTCGCCGGAATCCCGACACTCTGCATCCACCGGCCCGACCCGTCGTAGACCCCGCAGGTGGCCATCACCGACACGACGTCGCGGGCGATCCCGGCCGGCACCACCCGCTCGCCGGTAACGGGGTTCACGCCCCGGCAGGCCAAAGTCGCGCCCATCACCGCGAGGGCCCGGGCGTCAACGAGCACGGCGCAGGCCCTGGCGTACACTTCCACGGCGTCGTCGGCGCTGACCCGCAGGGTGCCCTCCGACCGCATCAGGTGCGCCAGAGCGTGGTTGCGGTCGCCGAGTAGGTGTTCGGTGCGGGCAATGCCCTCGTCCACCTCGAGCGGGCGCCCGGCGAAAGCCGACAGGCCCCGCAGGATGCGGTCGTTCCGGGCGGCGACGTCGTCACCGTCGACGAGGGCGGCGGTGAGCAGCGCTCCGGCGTTGACCATGGGATTCGGTGGCCGGCCGGTGCCGCTTTCGAGCTTGATGGCGTCGAAGGCCTCACCGGTCGGTTCGATGCCGATGCGATCAAACGCGTCGCCGTGGGTGTCCAGCAGGGCCAGGGCGAAGAGGAAGGGCTTCACGGCCGACTGCACACTGAAGAGCACGTCGGCCTGCGCACTGCTCCGCACGGTGCCGTCCGGCAGCACGAGCGCGATTCCGCACAACCCCGGGTCGGCGTCGGCCAACTGAGGGATGCTGTCATCGACCGCTCCCCCGCCTTCGGAGGCCACCCGGTCACGGAGCGAATCGAGGTCGTATGTGCGAGGGTCCGAGGAGCGGCTCATCAACCCATCCTGTCACGGCCGGAAACGACGAAAGCGGCCCACCGAAGTGAACCGCTTTCAATCTGTGCGCCCGAAGGGATTCGAACCCCCAACCTTCTGATCCGTAGTCAGATGCTCTATCCGTTGAGCTACGGGCGCAGTGATGAATTCGGGACCGAAACCCTCGAAGACAACTTAGAAACTATAACAGTTATTTTGAGCCCTCTGGTGCGCCTGGGGCCCTCCAACGGTCCAATTGCACCAGTTGGCGCTTCAGCGCGACCTGTCGATACGAGGTCTCCACCAGTTCCGCCAACTCCACCCAGTCGGTCCGGGGTGAATCGAAGTCGATGGCGAGCCAGCCGGCCGGGCCGAAATAGGGCGGGATGAACAAGCGCGCATCCTGCACGAGAGCCCGCCGCTCCTCGGGGTCCGGCTTGAAGACCATGCTGTGCGGCCGGTCCATGCTCGCACCGACGGTGACGAAGATCTTCTTGCCGGCGCGGAAGGTGGGCCGCCCCCAGGCGAGCACCTCGACGGCCTCGGGGAAGGCCAGGCACAGGGCGCGCAGGCGCTCCAACGCGGCATCGGGTTCGTCGAAGAGCAGCGGATGTTCCATGACTACCCGGACTCCCCGACGGCCGCGACCGGCGCATCCGCAGCGGGTACCGCCCTGCGGATGCCCAGCCAGGAAACGATGCCGCCCGCGAACATCAACGCGGCCACCAGCACCATCGCGCGTTGGAAACCGGCGACATCCAGCGCAGACCCGACGATGGTGCCGGTCAGGGCGATCGCGACGAGGCCGGCGACACGGGCCACGGCGTTGTTGATCGCCGAACCGATGCCCGCCTGGCCGGAGTGGATGGAGCCGAGCACGGCCGAGGTGAGCGGCGCCACGGTGATCGCCAGGCCGAGTCCCACCAGTACGATTCCCGGCAGCACCTGCAGGGCGAAGTTGACCGGCGGCACCGCCGTGGTCACCAGCAGGAAGCCGGCACCGGCCACGAACGGGCCGATCGTCATGAACAGCCGCGGCCCGTACCTACCGGCCAGGGTGCCGAAGAGAGTGGCGAAGAGCAGCATCATCACGGTGGCCGGGATTCCGGCGAGCCCGGCGAGGGTGGCGGAGAAACCGCCGACCTCCTGGAGGTAGAGGGCGAAGAGGAAGAAGCCCAGGTTGAGCGCGGCGTAGATCCCGACGGTGGCGATGTTGCCCACCGCGAAGTTGCGCACCCTGAAGAGGCCCAGCGGCATCATCGGCTGCGGCGCCCGCGCCTCCCACCAGAGGAAGGCCGCGAACGCGATCAGGCCGATGGCCATCGGGAGGTAGACGATGGGGCTGCCCCAGCCGAACCGGCCCTGTTCGATCAGCGCGAAGACCGGCCCGCCCAACCCCACGACGGCCAGGCAGGCGCCGAGCACGTCGACGCGGGCGCCGGCGACAGGCCGGGTCGGTTCCTGCACCCGGCGCAGCAGGAACATCGTGACCGCGATCGGAATGACGTTGATGAAGAAGACCAGCCGCCAACTCACCGCATCCACCAGGATGCCGCCGAGCAACGGGCCGGCGATGCCGGCGACCCCGGTCCAGCCGGTCCACGCGCCGATGGCCTTACCCTGAGCGACACCGCGGAAGGTGGAGGTGATCAGCGCCAGCGAACTGGGCACCAGCAGCGCCGCCGCCACCCCCTGCAGTAGTCGGGCGACGACGAGGAGGACTCCGGTGGGCGCCAATCCGCAGGCCAGGGACGTGATCCCGAACCAGATCAGGCCGGCGCGCAGCACCCGCACCCGGCCGAAGGTGTCGGAGAGTGACCCGGCCACCAGGATCAGCGCGCCCAGACTGAGCAGGTACCCGTCGACCACCCACTGCTGCAGCGGCAGACCACCGCCGAGTTCCCGGGAGATGGCCGGCAGCGCGACGTTGATGATCGAGCCGTCCAGGAACGCCACGAATGACGACAGGATGGCCACAATCAGGATGCGCCGTTGGCTGGAGGTCACCCGATCAGTCAACACCACCGCGCGCGTTGTACACCAGCACATCCGCCTCGCCATACTCCCGGAACACCCGGAGCGCCTCGTCGCGGCCGATGTCCTGCACCACGGTGATGCCCCGGGCCTCGAATTGCTCCGCCCAGTCCTCACGCATCGGGCCCTCATCGAAGCCGGTGAGAGTTTCCAGCTCGGCGCCGGAGCCGGCCACGACCAGTCGGCGCACCCCCGACCACATCGTTGCGCCGTAACACATCACGCAGGGGCGCCAGTTGACCACGAGTTCCAGGGGACGGGCCGGATCGGCGCCGAGGTCCCAGGAGCCCGTCGCACGTTGCGCCAGCCCGAGGGCCATGACCTCGGCATGAGCTCCGGCCACGCCGGTGGACAGCACCACGTTCACCCCCACCGACACGAGCTCGCCCGTGCCGGCGTCGACGACGATGGCGGCGAACGGTCCGCCGTTGCCCTCCCGATAGTTCCGGGCGGCGAGGGAGTTCACCAGTGCCATCCGCTCGTCCAGGGTCGGCAGCGTCTGCGGGAGTCCGGGCATCAGCTCGGTCAGCCATGACGGCAGTGCCAGGGTGAATGTGGTTTCCATGGGGACCTTCCGTCAGAGGCGCCGCACCGCGCGAGGCCGAGACCCCACAGCGTACGAGGCGGATGTTTCCGGCAGGTTATGCCGCCGAGCCCCGCTCTCGGCTCCGTTTCCACCGACATCTCCACTGCAACCGCCGAACACGGCTGCACCCTGATAACCTCCGGGCACCGCCCTGTTGCACCGATGCGCCGTCGTCCTCGTGCGGCCCGACCACCGACGATCTGGAGCCGACCGCATGAGCGCACCGACCACCATCCGCCCCGTGGTCGGTATCCGTCGTTCCCGGGTGGCGGTGAGCGCCAGCTACGCCGCGCAGGGCTTCGGCTACGCAGTGGTCGTCACCTCGCTGCCCAACCTGAAGACCCGGTACGGCATCGACGACACCGTGGTATCGCTCATCGTTCTGCTGGTCTGCCTCACAGCGGCCGGCGGTTCGCTGCTGGCCGATCGACTCGCGGTGCGCTGGGGCAGCCGGGTGGCCCTGGTGGTGGGACTGCTGCTCGAGGCCGTGGCCCTGCCGCTGATCGCCTCCCCGGTGGGGCTGCCCGCGTTCATCGCCGCGTTCGCGATCTACGGCGCGGGCCTGGGCATCGTCGATGCCGCCGGCGCCATGCAGGGCGTGCTGGTGCAGCAGCGCATCGGCGTCTCCGTGATGGCCGGATTCTTCGCCTGGTACACCGGCGCCGCCATCGCCGGCGCCCTGCTGATGTCGGCCGTCGCCGGCACCGCGGCCAACGCCGGCATCGCCCTGGTTGCGGGCGCCGTCGTCGCCCTCGCCGTCGCCGTCGTGGGTGTGCGCGGCTTCGACCCGCGGCGTACCAAGCTTCCACCGGCCCCGGATGCGGCCCCGCACGGCAAGCTGCCGCGCCGCGGCATCGTGTTGTTCGGCACCGTGGTGCTGGCCGCCTTCGTGGTGGACTCCGCCGTGAGCACCTGGAGCACCGTGTACCTGCACGATGTGCTGCTCACCGGCGCCGCGATCGCTCCGCTCAGCTACGCCGCCTACCAGGCCGCCATCCTGCTCACCCGCATCGGCGCCGACGTGCTGGTGCGCCGGTTCGGCCGGGTCGTGTTGGCCGCCTGCACCACGGTGCTGGCGATCCTCGGCTGCCTGGTCGTGGCGACGGTGCCCGTCACCTGGGCCGCCGTGGCCGGCTTCGCCCTGGCCGGTTTCGGGGTCGGCGCCCTGGTGCCGCTGGCGTTCAGCGCTGCGGGCGAGCTGCACGAGGCCCGCAGCGACGAGGTGATCGCCAGGGTCAACCTGTTCAACTACGCCGGGGCGGTGCTCGGCGCCGTGCTGGTGGGTCTCCTCGCCGACTCCACCGGGCTCGCCCAGGCGTTCCTGCTGCCGATGGCGCTGCTCATCCCGGTGCTGTTCCTGGCCCGGCGGTTCGCGCCGCGCCCGGCCCGCACTTCCGCGCAGGGACCGGGCTAGACGCTGCCGGGGCCAGGTGCTTGACTGCCCCCATGGTGCACACGCTCAGAAACACGCAGGCCTCGTTCGACTATCAGGGCCTGCGCGCCCTGTTCATCAACTGCACCCTCAAGCGCAGCCCGGAGATCAGCAACACCCAGGGCATCATTTCCCTCAGCGCACACCTCATGCGCGAGCAGGGTGTGCACGTCGAGGTCATCCGCGCCATCGATCACGACATCGCCACCGGCGTCTACCCCGACATGACCGAGCACGGCTGGGCGACGGATGCCTGGCCGGCCCTGTTCGACAAGGTCGCAGCAGCCGACATCCTCGTGCTCGGCGGGCCCATCTGGCTCGGCGACAACAGCTCGGTCACCAAACGGGTCATCGAACGGCTGTACGCGATGTCGTCCGAGTACAACGACAAGGGCCAGTACATCTACTACGGCAAGGTGGGCGGCGCCATCATCACCGGCAACGAGGACGGCGTGAAGCACTGCTCGTCCAACATCTTGTACAGCCTGCAGCACATCGGTTACACGATCCCGCCCGCAGCGGATGCCGGCTGGATCGGCGAGATCGGTCCAGGGCCGAGCTACCTGGATGCGGGCTCCGGCGGCCCTGACAACGAGTTCACCAACCGCAACACCACGTTCATGACCTGGAACCTGATGCACCTGGCCGCGATCCTCAAGGCCAACCGCGGCATCCCCGCCTACGGCAACCTGCGCCAGGAGTGGGACGCCGGCGAACGCTTCGGGTTCGAACCGAATCCGTAAGTACCGCTAGGGCACGACAGGCCCCGAGCACGCGAACCGGGGCAGGAGGGACACACGATGCTCCGCCCCCTGCCGGACAACGCCCCGGCGCACCAGTCACCGTCCGCATCCCGGCCCTGGCCCCTGGAGGTTCTCGTCGCCGGCGGCCTGGTTCGGGGCAGCCTCCCCGTCGCGGGGGTGCAGACCTGGCGCGGGATCCCCTACGCGGCCCCGCCGGTCGGGCCGCTGCGGTTCCGCGCACCCCAGCCGGTGATCCCGTGGACGGGCGTCCGCGACGCCGGCAGCTACGGCCCCGTCGCCCCGCAAGACCGGGGCACCCAGTTCAAGGGCGTCAGCCGCCGCACCCGCATGGGCGAGGACTGCCTCAGCCTGAACGTGCAGCGGCCCGCCGACCGGCCGGACGAGGCCGATCTGCCGGTGATGGTCTTCATCCACGGCGGCGGCTACGCCTCCGGTTCCTCACAGGACTTCACGGAACGCAGCCAGACCATCGTGCGGAGCGGCCGCACGGTCTACGTCGCCCTCAACTACCGGCTGGGCGCCCTCGGCTACCTCGACTTCAGCCGGTTCAGCACCCCCAACCGCCCCTTTGAGAGCAATCTCGGGCTGCGGGACCAGGTGGCCGCCCTGGAATGGGTGCGGGACAACATCCGGTCGTTCGGCGGCGACCCGCACAACGTCACCGTGATCGGCGAGTCCGCCGGCGGCAATGCCGTGGTGACGCTGCTCGCGACGCCCGCGGCCCGTGGCCTGTTCGCCAGGGCGATCGCCCAGAGCCCGCCGTCGAACGCGGCGTACTCCCCCGCGTTGGCCGGCCGCTGGGCCTCCGAGTTCATCGAGGTGCTGCGGCAGGGCCGCGCGCCGGAGCTGGCCGGCGGCCGGCGGCCCGCCGCCGAATTGCTGGACACCGCCACGTGGCCCGCCCTGGTCCGTGCCGCCCTTGTGCTGCAGCGGCGCACCCCGGATGTCGACCCGGGCACCTTCTGCATGGCCCCCGTCGTCGACGGGAGCTTTTTGCCCGAACGCCCCCTTGACGCTTTCCGCCAAGGGCACGCTCACCCGGTGCCACTGATCATCGGCACCAACGACAGGGAGGGCTCGATGTTCCGCGGCCGGATCGACATTCTGCCGCGGTCGATCCAGCGCATCCAGTCGCTCTTCGACGAGGCCCCGCCCGGCTCCCATCGGGACATGCGGGCGGTGTACTCCGCCCTGCCGGCCCTGCGCGCCGAAGTGGACTTCAGCGGCGACTACGCGTTCTGGTTTCCCAGCGTGCAGGTCGCCGAGCTGCACTCCCGGTCGGCACCGGTTTACCTCTACCGCTTCGACCTGGCTCCCCGGCTGTTGCGCCTCCTCGGCTTCGACGCCACGCACGGTCTCGAACTGCTCGCCCTTTCCACGTCGGGCACCGACAGTCAGCTGCGCAAACTCACGGCCCTGGGCGGCCGGGCGAGTTTTCTGCGCACCGGCGACCGGATGCGCGCGCACTGGCTGCACTTTGCGGCCACCGGCCTCACCGGGCCGGGCTGGCCGGTCTACACCGAGGGTGATCGCCTGACCCTCATTTTCGACGAGGAGGACCGGGTGGAATCCGACCCCCGCGGCGAGCGCCGGGTGGCCTGGCTGCAGTTCCTGCCCAACCTGTAGGCGCCGCGGTCCCCGCCGGCTCAGCGACCGCCCACGATGTCGCCGGCGTTCACGCCCACCCAGCGCACCAGCGGCAGGAGATGTGCGGCGAGCTCGTGGCCACGGTTGGTGAGGCTGTAGTCCACCCGGGGCGGGATGCTGGGCTGCGCGTCACGGTGCACGAGACCGTCGGCCTCGAGAGTGCGCAAGGTCTGCGCGAGCATCTTCTCGCTGATGCCCTCGATACCGCGGCGCAGTTCGCCCCAGCGCAGGCTGGTCTCGGTGAGCGCCACGATCACGAGCACGCCCCACTTGCTGGTGATGTGGTCCAGCACCACCCGGCTGGCGCAGCCCGCCGCGAAAACGTTCGCCGCCGGCATCCCGGCCCCGGCCGGTGCCGGATCGCCGACCAACTGGGCGAGGCGCTCCCGCACGACTGCGTCGGCGGTGGACGGAGCGGCTGGGAGAGACAGAGCAGCGGTCATGGAAACCAGCTTACCTAAAGGTGGGTACCTGCGGTTGGGAAGTATTGGGCGGGCCGGCGGGTTGCACCGACCAGAAGGCACGCATCTTGCGGGTCGCGAAGGGAACATCCAATGTCTATCGTCGTCACCGGAGCAACCGGCCAGCTCGGGCACCTCATCGTCGAGCACCTCATCAACCGTGGCGTCGCCCCGGCCGAGATCACCGCCGTCGGCCGGAACACCGCCCGCCTGGCCGACCTGGCCGCGACGGGCGTGTCCACGGCGGTCATCGACTACACCGACCCGGCCAGCCTGGCCACAGCCTTCACCGGCGCCGACGTGCTGATGCTCGTCTCCGGCAGCGAAGTAGGTCAGCGTGTCGCACAGCACACCAACGCCATCACCGCCGCGGTCGCCGCCGGCGTGGGCCGCATCGTCTACACGAGCGCCCCGAAGGCCGACACCTCGGCCCTGATCCTCGCCCCCGAGCACAAGGCCACCGAGGAGGCACTGGTGGCATCCGGCGTTCCGTTCACGATCCTCCGCAACGGTTGGTACACCGAGAACTACGCGGCCGCCGTGCAGCAGGCCCGGGAGACGGGCGTCTACCTCACCAGCACCGGTGCGGGCCGGGTGGCCAGCGCCTCGCGCAACGACTACGCCGAGGCCGCCGCCGTGGTGCTCACCACCCCCGGCCACGAGAACGCCGTCTACGAGCTCGCCGGAGATATCGCCTGGACCGGCACCGACATGGCTGCCGCCCTCACCGAGGTCGTCGGCCGGCCCGTCGTCTTCACCCCGGTCTCCCCGGAGGAGCACACGGCCATCCTCACCGGAGCCGGCCTGGACGGCGGCACCGTCGGCTTTGTGGTGGCCCTGGACGGCAACACCCGCGACGGCCTGCTGGCCGGCGGGTCGAGCGACCTGGCCACCCTGATCGGCCGCCCCACCACCCCGTTGCTGGACGGTCTGCGCGCGGTCGCGTAACCCTCGCCGCGACCGGGGCGCAGCCGTTGAGAGCACCGGAGGCCTCGACTACGCTGTACGGATTATCGGAGGGAGATCATGAAACCGCTTTCTGCTGCCGAAATCCGGGGTTCCATCGTGAACGCCAGCGCCGACGAGATCGCCCGGATGCCGCTCCCCGGGCTGCACGAAACCATCTGGGATGAACGTGAATACCTGGGTTGGCGCGACCCGCAGGCCGCGAACCGCGGCTACATAGTGTTCTGGCGGGGAGACGCTCCGCTGGGCATGATGCTGCGGGCCGCCGCCCGGGGGCCCGGTCGGTCGATGTCGGCGTTCTGTTCGCTGTGCCGCACACAGCAGCCGGCGCACCAGGTGAGCCTGTTCAGCGTGCCCAAGGCCGGCCAGGCCGGTCGGGACGGCAACACCGTCGGAACCTACATCTGCTCCGACCTGGCCTGCTCCACGCTCATCCGCATCCTGCCGCCGGCGTCGCAGATGCAACCCAACCCCGCCGAGATGATCAACTCCCGAGGTGCCGGGTTGCTGGCTCGTCTCGAGGGGTTCACGAACGAGGTCCTGAAACCCGCGGAGTAGTCGCCTGTCACGTCTTCGGGGGTGGAGGGGTAGATTAGTCACCACTCGACGAAGACGCCGACAACTGGGGGCAGGGGGTGGGTGCATGGCACGCTCTGCGCAGCGCCTATCGGTGGGCTACCGTCCCGGGCTGTTCAACGCCGCCGAGTCTGCCGGTTTCCTGCTCGGTGTCGCTCAGCTCGGCTTCGGGCTGCCCCTGTTCCTGTATGCCTGGCACGACTGGGTGCAGAACGATGATCCGAATGTCGTGCTTCTGGCCGTCGGAGCGTCTCTTCTGGTCACCGGGGCCCTCGGCGCCGGGTTCCGCCGCCGGATGCGGGTGCCGCTGCGCCACCTCGCCCTGTGCTGGATGGGCGTCATGGGCCTGCTCTGCCAGACGGCGACCGGCTCCGAGCCGATCACCTTCACCTTCGCGTGGACCCCCAGCCTGCTGGCTCTGATCGCTTTCGCGGTCATTCCCGCCGCGCAATCCCTGTTCTACCCGGCCGTGTTCATCCCCCTGTCGCTCATCGTGCTGGCGCTCCACCCCGGCGCCGACCCGGCGGATGTCGCCATGACGTCGCTCCTCATGCTGGCGACCGGCCTGGGACTCTCCTGGTTCGCCCGCAGTGCACTTCTGGCGGAGACCGATGAACTCACCGGCATCAACAATTTCGCCGGATTCGAACAGGTGCTCAGCGCTGCCATGCGGGATACCGCACCCACAGAGCCCCTGTCCCTCGTGAGGCTGGACATCAACGAGTTCGCCCTGGTGAACCGGCGCCGTGGCAGGGAGGGCGGCGACATGGCCATCGTCACCTTCGTCGCCGATGTGGTCAAGGCGCTACCGAACGCGGCCACCATGGGCCGTGTGGAGGGCGATGCGTTTGCGATCCTGCTGCCCGGGTTCACCGCCGCCGCTGCCCGCGAACTGATGGAGCGGGTGCAGGGTCAGGTGGCCCAGTTCTCGGCCGGCATCTCGTCCAGGGAGGGCAGCGAGTCCGAGAGCGAGTTCTTCGGCCGTGCCGGCAAGGCGCTCTTCGAGGCCCAGCGTGTGGGCGGCCGCGGCAAGATGATCATCCACGGTGGTTATTACGCCTCCCCGGCAGCCGTGCGGGACGGTCTGCGAAACGGTGAGTTCTTCCTCCGCTTCCAGGCCGTGGTCGATCTGGTCACCGGCGCCGCGATCGGCGCAGAGGCCCTGGTGCGGTGGCAGCACCCCACCAGGGGACTGGTGTCACCCGCCGAGTTCATCCCGCTCTGCGAGGCGAGCGGGTCCATCGTGGTCCTCGGCGAATGGGTCGTCCGCGAGTCGGTCGCGGAGGCCGCGAACTGGCGCCGGCTGCGGGGAGACGCCGACCCTGTGAGCGTGGCGATCAACGCCTCGGCGCGCGAACTGACCTCGGCCGGCTACGGCGAGTTCGTTCTCGCCGAGTGCGCCAGCGCGGGTTTGCCGCCCGCCCTGGTGCACATCGAAGTCACCGAGACCCACTTCGGCAGCGATGCCGCGGCCGTGCGCGACACCATCCGGGTGCTGCGCGGCGCGGGCGTGATCATCTCGATGGACGACTTCGGTACCGGCCACTCGAGCCTGTCCAGGCTGACCGAGATCGAGTTGGACGTGATCAAGATCGATCAGTCCTTCGTGGCCGCGATCGATACCGAACGGGATTCCCCGGTCGCGGACCTGACGATCCGACTCGCGGCGACCCTCGGACTGCAGGTGATCGCCGAGGGTGTCGAAACCGAGGCGCAGGCAGAGTGGCTGCGCGAGCGCGGTTGCCTGCTCGCGCAGGGCTTCCTCTATTCGCGGCCGGTGGCCGCCGACGAGTTCGTGGCCAGGTTCCTCGTCCAGCCCGTCACCCGCGCCTGACCTCGTCCGGCAGAACCGGCACGAGGGTGACGTCGGTGAGCTGCCCGTTGTCGGCAACAGCCGTCAGGTAGGTGTGTGCGGGTTGCCGCCGCCGGTCGGTCGGCGACCCCGGGTTCAGCAGCCGCAGACCCCGGGGCGACACGCTGTCCCAGGGGATGTGGCTGTGCCCGAAGACGAGCACATCGGTGTCCGGAAAGGCCGCGTCCATGCGCTTCTGGCGCCCTGTGGCGGCACCGGTTTCGTGGATCATCGCAAAGCGGACGCCCTCGATGGTGTCCCGGGCGATCTCCGGCAGCACGCGGCGCAAGTCGGCGCCGTCGTTGTTGCCGAACACGCCCAACAGCGCCGGTGCCCGGCGGGTCAGCTCCTCGTACAGGCTGAGGTCGACCCAGTCCCCGGCGTGCAGCACGAGGTCGGCCTCGTCGACAGCCCGCCAGACCTGCTCGGGCAGCCGCCGGGCCCGCTGGGGAACGTGCGTATCGGAGATCAGCAGCAGTCTGGTGGCCATGCCCCATTCTGCCCCGCCTACCGTCCGGTTCGCACGAAGGCTAGGTTCGCAGCGTGGCCGACCGATTCAACACCACCGAGAGCATGCGCGACTCCGTCTTCTTCGACGGGCCGGCGTCCAGCGCGAGGTACTCCAGATTCTGGATGCTGCTGGTGCTCGCGTCGATCATCGCCTCGGCGGGCATCGTGGGCGATTCCACCGCCACGGTGATCGGCGCGATGATCGTCGCTCCGCTGATGACACCCATCCTCGGCACGATGCTCGCGACGGTGCTCGGCGACCGGACGAACCTGATCCGCTCCCTGGTGTTGGTGCTGGGCGGCGCCGCCGCGGCCGTGGTGATCGGCTTCGCGGTCGGCCTCCTCGTGCAGACCGACGTGCTCGCCAGCACGAACGCCCAGGTCTCGGCCAGGGTGAATCCCCGTCTGATCGATCTGCTGGCCGCCCTCGGCACCGGCATTGTCGGCTCGGTGGCGCTGGTGCGCCGAGACATCTCCGATACGCTGCCCGGCGTCGCGATAGCCATTTCCCTGGTCCCGCCGCTGACCGTGGCCGGCCTGGTCCTCGAGTCGGGCTCCGTCCCCCAGTTCCTGGGGGCGCTGCTGCTCTTCGTCACCAACGTTGTCGCGATCCTCGGCACCGGCATCGTGGTGATGTCGGTCTACGGCGTGAGCCGGCTCACTCGCCGGAAAGCGCCCGGCGCCCCCGGAGCGCCCGGCCTGCTGCGCCCGGTGGCGGTGCTCGCCGTGATGCTGCTGCTGATCGGCATCCCCCTCACTCTCACCAGCGTCGAGGTCACGGCCCGCAGCAACGTGGAGGGCACCGTGCAGACCGTGAGCGAGAAGTGGGCCGCCAGCGTCGGCTGGACGGTCACCGGCGTTTCCACCCGGGGCACCGAGGTGACCCTGCGGGTGGTGGGCGCACCGCCGGTGCCCGACACCGCCGCGCTGCAGGCCGCCCTCGCGGCGGCGGGCATCCATCCCGATCGGGTGACCGTCGATCTGACCCCGGCCACCATCGTGAAGCTCTCGACCACTCCCTGAACGGAACACAGAAAAGCCCGCCTGACCGGGGGTCTGGCGGGCTTTTCGAAGTGCGGAGACGGAGGGATTTGAACCCTCGGTGCCCTGTGAAGGGCACTCCACCTTAGCAGGGTGGTGCACTAAGCCGGGCTATGCGACGTCTCCCGGATGCCTGCTTGCGCAAACACACATCCACCATACTAACCGCACCGCGGCGTCAGTTTGAACACCATCCCCACGGGCGGGTGCCGGCGGTGCTACTGGTCGGCCAGAGTGCGTCCGGCCGAGCAGGTGTACTGGGACGCGTCCTGCCCGTAAACGTTGCTGGGCAGCGCCTCTTCGGTGGTGGCCGGATCGGTCGCGGCAGGGTCGGTCGGCGCGGGCACGGCAGGGTCAACCGGCTCAACGGGCGCTTCGGTCGCGGCGGCGGCAGGGTCGGCCACCGAGCGGAAGTCGGCTTCACCGGGTGCCAGGGTCGGCGACGCGTCGGCGAGGATGGACGCCATCAGGTCGTCGGCGGCGGACTCGTCGGGTTCGACGCCCCCGTCGACGTTGTAGACCGGGTACTGCACGAAGACGACCTTCTCCAGCGGGATGTCCTTGAGCGCCATCGCGATGGAAACCATCGTGTCCATGCTCTGCAGCGAGGTCGACAGCTCCATATTGTCCACGGCGGCCTTGGCGATCGAGTACAGCTTGATCGGGTCGCTCAGCGTCTCGGCGCTCTTGAGGGTGCGCACGAGTGAGGACAGGAAGACCTGCTGGTTGCTGATACGACCGAGGTCGCTGCCGTCGCCGACGCCGTAGCGGGTGCGCAGGAACTGCAGGGCCTCCAGGCCCTTGAGCTCGTGCTCGCCGGCCGCGAGGTCCAGGTCGGTGTGTTCGTCGACGATGGGCTCCGCGATGCAGACGGGCACCCCGCCGACGGCCTCTGACATGGCCGCGACGCCGTTGAACTGCACGACGGCGGCGTACTGGATCGGCAGGCCGGTGAGTTCCTCGACCGTCGAGACCGTGCAGTTGAGCCCGCCGTAGCTGAGGGTGGTGTTGATCTTCTGGCTGCTCATGGCCGAGTAGGTTTCCCCGTCGGGGCCGGTGCATTCCGGGATGGGCACGTAGGTGTCCCTGGGAAAGCTGACCACGGTGGCGCTGCTGTGATCTTCGGCGATGTGCAGCAGCATGGTGACGTCGTTGAGGACCGCGGTCTCTTCCTCGGGATCGCCGTAGCCGCCGCCCTGACCGACACGGCTGTCGCTGCCGACGAGAAGCAGGTTGGCCCCACCGTCGATGGAGCTGATCTGCGGGATCGGACCGGCGGTCTCACTGTCCAGGCGGATGGGGTCCTTGACGCTGGTGGCAACGTTGAGGGTGGCGAGGGCCGCGACCGAGACACCGCTGACCATGACCACGGCGAGGGCGGCGGCGAGCACCTTGGCGATGTTGGCGAATGCGTTGGACCGCTTGAGCCTGCCGTGCCGGGCGATCGGGCTGGTCTGCTTCGATCGTTTCGAGCGGGGGCGCAATTGGTCGCTCACGCAGATCCTTTCGTCGTTATGCAGGTGCAGCGCCTCGCGGCGCGGAGGGCGTGGGATTCGAACCCACGAGACATTTCTGCCCACCAGTTTTCAAGACTGGCTCCATCGGCCGCTCGGACAGCCCTCCCGATTCAACGCGGGACCGCCCCGTGACGGGCCGGATCCAACATCGAACTTCGCCCGATCTTAGCCGATCACGGAATAAGTAGCCTGACACGCGAAACTGGCAACGCCCTGCACGGCGGGCGACCCCCGCGAATTACCGTGCGGACTAGAGCCCTAGAGGCTGCTCAGGACCACGGCCAGGCCGTCGTCCTGCACGCTCACGGTGAGCTCGCTGGCGGCCTCGAGGACGTCGTCCGGGGACTGGCCCATGGCCACACCGCGGCCCTCCGCGCCGGCCCAGAGCAGCATGTCGATGTCGTTGCGCCCGTCGCCGACGGCCATCACCCGGCTGCGCGGGATGCCGCACTCGGCGCGCACCCGCTCCATGGCGGTGGCCTTGTTCACACCGTCGGGGGCGATATCGAGCCAGGCGGTCCAGCCGATCGCGTAGCTCACCCGGTTCAGACCCATCTGCTCGACCACCGCGAGGAAGTCCTCCATGTCGTGGTCCGGCGAGACGACCACGACGCGGGTGGCGTCGTGGCGCAACAGCTCGTCGAAGGCGACGTGCTCACTGTCGATGCCGATCGTGGCGTCGGGGAACACCTCCGTGTACCGGTAGAAGCCGTGCTCGTCCTCCACCGCGTAGCGGGCATCCGTGAGGTGCGAGCGGATGGAGAGCAACACGTCGCTGGGGTCGAAGGTCTCGACCCATTCGCGGCGGTACCCGGTCGGGGCATCCGGGTCTCGGTGCAGCGTGATGGCGCCGTTGGAGCAGACCACGAACTGCGGCGTGATCCCGAGACGCTCGAGCACCGGGAGGGTGGCGGCGGCACTTCTGCCCGTGGCGAGCATGATCTCGTGGCCGGCCTGGTGCACCCGGCGCACCTGGCGGATCACGGCCTCGCTGATGGTGCCGTCCTCGTGCAGGGTGGTGCCGTCGATGTCGAGGGCGACCAGCCAGGGCGCGTCGGTCGTGGGGCTCATCGGATGGGTGTGAGGACGTCGAGCCCGCCGAGGTAGGGGCGCAGTGCTTCCGGCACGAGAACCGAACCGTCGGCCTGCTGGTGCGTTTCCAGGATGGCGACGATCCAGCGGGTCGTGGCGAGGGTGCCGTTGAGGGTGGCGACCGGGGCGGTCTTGCCCGTCTCGGTGCGGTAACGGATGTCGAGGCGCCGGGCCTGGAAGGTCGTGCAGTTACTGGTGCTGGTGAGCTCCCGGTAGGCACCCTGGGTGGGCACCCAGGCCTCGATGTCGTACTTACGGGCGGCGCTGGACCCCAGGTCGCCTGCGGCGACGTCGATCACCCGGTAGCTCAGGCCGAGGGCCTGCAGCATGCCCTCCTGCAGGGCGACGAGGCGGTTGTGCTCGGCCTCGGCGTTTTCGGGCAGCACGTAAGTGAACATCTCGAGCTTGTTGAACTGGTGCACCCGGATGATGCCGCGGGTGTCCTTGCCGCCCGACCCGGCCTCGCGGCGGTAGCAGGTGGACCAGCCGGCGTAGCGCAGCGGGCCGTCGGACAGGTCGAGGATCTCATCGCTGTGGTAGCCGGCGAGGGCGACCTCGCTGGTGCCGGTGAGGTAGAGGTCGTCGGCGGGCAGGTGGTAGATCTCGTCGGCGTGCTCGCCGAGGAACCCGGTGCCGTCCATGATCTCCGGGCGCACCAGGGTGGGCGTGATCATCGGGATGAACTCGGCCGCGAGAGCGTGGTCCAGCGCCATGTTCATCAACGCGATCTCGAGCCGGGCGCCGATGCCGCGCAGGAAGTAGAACCGGGCACCGGAGACCTTGGCGCCGCGCGCCATGTCGATGGCGCCGAGCATCTCGCCCAGTTCGAGGTGGTCGCGGGCCTCGAAGTCGAAGGTGGGGATCTCCCCGTGGGTGCGCAGGGTGGCGAAGTTGTCTTCGCCGCCGGCGGGCACGCCGTCGATGATCGGGTTGGCGATGGTGCGCATCACGCTCGTGAAACGCGCCTCGGCCTCCGCGGCGGTCACCCCGGCCGCCTTGACCTCCGCGGCCAGGCTCTGCGCCTGGGCGACGAGGGCCTTCTTCTCGGCGGGCGGCGCCTGTGCCACGGTCTTGCCGAAGGCGTTCTGCGAGGCCCGCAACGCCTCGAAGGCGGTGATCGAGGATCGCCGGTCGGCGTCCGCGGCGAGCGCGGCGTCGACGGCCTCGACAGAGTCGCCCCGCGCCTCCTGCGATCGCTTGATGAGGTCGGGATTTTCGCGTAGCAGCACCGGATCAATCACTCGGTCAGTCTACAAGCGCCAGCCGTTGCCCCCTTGCTAGCCTGAGCGGGTGCCAGCCTCCAGTTCCGGACCCAGCGACATCCCCTCGAGCGTGCGCCGTGCCGCGGTGGTCTACAACCCCGTGAAGACGGATGTCGACAGGCTTCGCCTCGTCGTGAACGCCGCGGCCGCCGCGGCGGGCTGGGCCCAACCGCTCTGGTTGGCGACCTCCGTGGCCGACCCCGGCCAGCGGGTCACCCGGCAGGCGCTGCGCCAGGGTGTGACCATGGTGCTCGCTGCGGGTGGCGACGGCACCGTGCGGGCGGTGGCCGAGGCGCTGCGTGGGTCGGAGGTGAGCCTGGGCATCCTGCCGGTGGGCACCGGCAACCTGCTGGCCCGCAATCTGCAGCTGCCCCTGAACAGCCTCGACGACGCCATCAGCATCGCCTTCGCCGGGGCCGACAAGGCCATCGACCTCGGCGTGGCGTCGGTCACCTACGCCGACAACAGCATCAACGACCACGTCTTCCTGGTGATGGCCGGGCTCGGCCTCGACGCCCAGATGATCGCCGAGACGCGCCCGGACCTGAAGAAGCAGGTCGGTTGGCTGGCCTACGTGGATGCGGGGATGCGCGCCATCCCCAAGGCCGAACAGTTCCGCATCCGCTACAGCCTGGGCACCCGCAGCGAGCACCAGGCTCTGGTGAGCACCATCCTGATCGCCAACTGCGGGGTGTTGCCCGGAAACATCCAGTTCCTGCCCGACGCCCTCCTCGACGACGGCGTCCTGGACATCGCCGTGTTGCAGCCCAAGGGTGTGCTCGGCTGGCTCATGATCTGGCGCCGGGTGACCTGGCAGAACGGGGTCCTGCGGCGCTCCGCCGTGGGCCGGCGGATCATCGAGCTCACCGATACCGACAGCGAACGTGCGATGACGACGCTGGTCGGCACCGACATCCGGATCGTGCCGGACCACCCGCAGCAATTCGAGCTGGACGGCGACGAATTCGGGCTGGTGATAAGCGTGTTCCTCCGGGCGGATGCCGGCGCCCTGCTGGTGCGGGTACCGGCCGGACGGCCGATGCCGACGGACGGATCGGCCGGAGTCCGGTGAACCGTCAGAGGCCCTGGGCGCTTCGGCGCCGGCGAGCCCGCCAGCCCCAGGCGTGCCAGAACAGCAGTCCACCGAGAATCACGATCCCGCTCGAGATCAGCGGCGGCGCGACCAGGTAGCTGAACTGCTGGAGGACGAACGCGACCGGCGGTTCCCCGTTTCCCGAATACGAATTGTTCCCGAACATTCCGCTCACGGCCTGCCATTGCAACACCATGCCACCCGCCGGAAGCGCGAGGGCCACCACCCAGAGCAGCGCGATGAATGGGTTCCACCCCGAGGGCTCCAGCTCGTCCTGGAAGCTGTCGCCGTCAAAGGCCAGGGGGTCGAGATCGTCGAATGCGTCGTCGGTGCCGACGACGAGGTCATCGAACGGCGCTGCGGCTTCGCCGGCCGCGGCGGCAGGTCTCGCCGGCGGCGCGCCGATCAGCCCGGGGTGAGCGGCCGGCCGGGGTGCGTCACCGGGCTGGTAGCCGCGTTGGAACCTGGCGTCGTGCCGCGGGTCGAACGCCGGCCGGTCGGGCCCCCCAGGCGCGGTCACGCTGTCGGCTCCCCCGAGACCAGACCGCGCAGCCAGTCCCTGGCTTCGATGAAGACACCGTCGTCGTACCGGTCGGTGAACACGTTGGCCGCTTTGTCGGCTCGTGGATACGAACCGAGGAAGATCACCTTGGGGCTGAACCGTCGCAACCCCAGCAGGGCGTCCGCCACCCGTTCGTCGAGGATGTGCCCGTCGGCGTCGATGACGAACCGGTACCGGCCGAGGGCGTCACCGATCGGCCGGGACTGGATCAGGCTGAGGTTGACGCCGCGGGTGGCGAACTGCTCGAGCATCTCCAGCAGGGCGCCGGCCCGGTCCTCCGGGAGCTCCACGATCACACTGGTCTTGTCGGCGCCGGTCGGCTCCGGGATCACGGTGGTGCGTCCGACGAGCACGAACCGGGTGACGGCGTTGGGGTTGTCACCGATGTTGCGGGCGAGCACGACCAGGTCGTGGTGCTTCTCGATGCCGGGCGGCGCGACGGCGGCATCCGCTGGTCCCGGCTCGAACAGGGCGGCGGCGGCGGAGACATTGCTCGACGAGGGGATGTGCCCGTGCCGGGGCAGCGTTGTTTCGAGCCAGCTGCGGCACTGCGCGTAGGCCACCGGATGCGCGTTGACGATCTTGACGTCCTCGAGGGCGGTTCCGGGCCTGGCGACGAGCACAAAGTTGACCGGTACCAGGTATTCGCCGATGATCCGCAGGTTCGGCACGCTGGCCAGGGCGTCCTGGGTGGCACTCACCCCGCCGTCGACCGAATTCTCGATGGCGATCATGGCGGCGACGCTGCGCCCGCTCACGACGTCGGCGAAGGCCTCTCCCACATTGTTGACCGCGCGCCACGGCAAGCCCCTGGCCTGGGGAACCTGGGCGAGGGCGGCCTCGGTGAAGGTTCCCGCCGGTCCCAGGAAGCTGTAGTGCACATCGGGAGTCTCTGGCATGGCTCACAGCCTAGTTGGAGTGCAAGACTGGGCACTATGAACGCACGCGCAGGCACCCCGGCCCAGAAATCCGATCTGATCGACGTTGAGGCCCTCATCAGGGCGTATTACGACCTCAAGCCGGATGTGTCGGTGCCCGCCCAGCGGGTCGTCTTCGGCACCTCCGGGCACCGCGGCAGTTCGCTGAACACCGCGTTCAACGAGAACCACATCCTGGCCACAACGCAGGCGATCGTGGAGTACCGCGCCGCCCAGGGCATCACCGGGCCGCTGTTCATCGGCGCCGACACCCACGCCCTCAGCGCCCCGGCCACCACCACGGCCCTCGAGGTTCTGGTGGGCAACGGCGTGCGGGTGCTGGTCGACGAGTTCGACGACTTCGTGCCCACCCCGGCGCTGTCGCACGCGATCCTCGCCTACAACCGGGCCGGACACGACGACCAGGCCGACGGCATCGTCGTCACCCCGAGCCACAACCCGCCCATGGACGGCGGCTTCAAGTACAACCCGCCGCACGGGGGACCGGCCGACAGCGACGCCACCTCCTGGATCGCCAATCGCGCCAATGAGATCATCGCCGACGAGATGCGGGCTGTGCTCATGGCCGAGCCCAGCGCTGTGGAGACCTACGACTTCCGCGGCCAGTACGTCGACGACCTCGAGAACATCATCGACATGGCGGCCATCAAGAAGAGCGGCATCCGTATCGGCGCCGATCCGCTGGGCGGCGCGAGCGTCGGCTACTGGGGCGCCATCCGCGACCGCTACGAGCTCAACCTCACCGTGGTCAACCCGCTGGTCGACCCGACCTGGGCCTTCATGACGCTGGACTGGGACGGCAAGATCCGGATGGACCCGTCCAGCCCCTCGGCGATGGCGTCGGTGCTGGCGCACAAGGACGACTTCGACATCCTCACCGGCAACGACGCCGACGCCGACCGGCACGGCATTGTCACGCCGGACGCCGGCCTGATGAACCCGAACCACTTCCTGGCCGTGGCCATCGAATACCTCTACAGCCACCGCGACGGCTGGCGGGCGGATGCCGCGATCGGCAAGACCCTGGTCTCCTCCACCATGATCGACCGCGTCGCCGGGTTCCTCGGCCGTGAGCTGTGGGAGGTCCCGGTAGGTTTCAAGTGGTTCGTTCCCGGCCTGATTGACGGCTCGGTCGCCTTCGGTGGCGAGGAGAGCGCCGGCGCGAGCTTCGTGCGCTTCGACGGCACGGTCTGGACCACCGACAAGGACGGCATCCTGCTGGCCCTGCTCGCCGCGGAGATCGTCGCCGTGACCGGCAAGTCGCCCAGCGTGCGGTACGCCGAACTGGCCGAGCACTTCGGCGCCCCGGCGTACGAGCGCATCGACGCCGTCGCGACGCCGGCGCAGAAGACCGCCCTGGGCAAGCTCGACGGCGCCGCAATCACCGCCTCCGAGCTCGCCGGCGACAAGATCATCGGCGCGCTCAGCAACGCCCCGGGCAACGGCGCCGCCATCGGCGGGGTGAAGGTCTTCACCGAATACGCCTGGTTCGCCGCCCGCCCGAGCGGCACCGAAGACGTCTACAAGATCTACGCCGAGTCGTTCAAGGGTCCGGAGCACCTCAAGCTCGTGCAGATCGAGGCCAAGGCCATCGTCGACGCGGCGATCAGCTAGCCTCGACCGGTCACCGGGCTCGGTGGGCTACGGGATGCTCCAGTAGTACGCGGTTCCGCCCGGGTGCTTCTCGGTGATCGCGAAGTCCACCGAGAGGTAGTCGGTGTCGTCGGTGTGCCCGGCGTAGTAGATCACGATGTCGTCGCCGGTTCCCTCGATGCGGGAGACGACGGCCGTGTGGTCACGGTCACCCGTGTTGTCCCAGTCGAACTGGACGACATCACCGAGCTTCACCTGATCGCGCTGGTCGTCGGTCAGGGCGGTGGCACGGCCGGAGTCCGCGAGGTAGTTCATGAAAGCGGTCGAACTCACCCACGGTGAGGAGAATTCGAAGTCGGAGCCGGTTCCGCTGGTCCACCAGGTCTCGTCCATGGCCCAGCCCCTGGCCACCAGGGACTGACTGGTGAAGTTCACGCAGTCGTTTCCGGTGACCACACCGTACTCGTCGGTGTTGTAATCCTTCCAGTGCGCCAGTGCGTAACTCAGCTGAGCCTGCACGGCGGGGTCAACGTCGACGGGCGCGGCCGTTATCGCCGGAGTCTCGCGTGGCGCGGTCTCGGCCGTGGCAGCGGCATCCGCCGCAGTGGACCCGCGTTGAGCCGAACCGGTTCGATCCGCGCCGGACGTCGCCAGGGCCACGGTTCCCACGACGAGTCCGCCGAGGATCAGGGCGATGACGCCGATCCGTGCTGGTCGAGCTACAGCCACAACTACCTCTATTCGGGGGGTGAAAACCACAAGCCAACCACACTATTTGGTGAAGAGTCTGGGACCGGAACGGCCACCGATCTTCGGGCGGGGTCGTGAGCGTGCCAGGGCATAGTAGACCCCATCACCGGCAGGGTCTTCTCGATCCGCCGAGACTGTGGGGGTCGCGTGGGAGTGAATTCAGCCCAGGGCTTCAGCCGTAGGACGGTGCGGCCGGTAGGCCGAAGAACTCTTCGAGCGTGGTGACGCCCTGGTCGTGCATTTCCGTGGCCAGGTCGATCCCGATGTACCGGAAGTGCCAGGGCTCGAACTCGTAGCCGGTCACCGGGGTCTTGTCGGCGGGGTAGCGCAGCAGGAAGCCGAAACGCCAGGCGTGTGCGGCGAGCCACTGGCCGTGTGGGGTGTCGGCGAAGCAGGCGTTGAGGGAGCACTGTCCGGGTTGGGCGCTGATGTCGATCGTGAGACCGGTCTGGTGTTCACTCGTACCCGGTCGCGCGGTGCTCAGGTCGGCACCGGCCTGACCGAGGTTCGCGAGATCGTTGTTGTAGACCCGGGTCTGCGCTTCGAAGCTGCGGTACGCGCTCTGCGATTGCAAGGCCAGGCCGGTTTCGGCCGTGAAGGCGGAGAACAGGGCCACGACGGCGTCGGAGGCCTCCTGCCGCAACTGCGGGGGGTTCGCGAACGGGATCGGCACATCGACGAGGTCGTCGGGGGTGTAGTCGGTGGGGTTGAGCGGACGGAGCTTGTCGACGACCACCCAGATGCTGTTCGGGTCGTCGATCGACCGGGCCGCGCGGTCGAAGGTGGGGGCCGGCGCCGGGTCGGGTGAGGCGGAGGGAGAGGGGCGAGGTGGTTCGGTCGGCGTACTGGCCGACGGGCCGGGCGATGCGGATGCGGTCGGCGTGGTCTCGCTTGATGCGGCTCGGCCGGTGTGCTGGCCCAGGATGACGGCTCCACCTCCGGCGACCAGCAGCAGTGCGGCGGCGGCCGCGACGAGTGCGCGTCGACGGCGTACGCGCGGCGACGCCCCCCGGCGCGATTGAACTGACACGCTGCCGAGCATATCCTGCGCCGACGCCACTCCCCGGCATCGGTATCATCGCCGCCGGGGAATTCCAGCGCCCCGTAGTCTGTTTCACCCCGTATGCGAATTGTTATAGCAGGAGCACACGGAAAAATTGCACGGTCCCTCACCCGGGAGTTGACCCTCGACGGACACACTGTGATCGGGCTGATCAGGAACGCTGAGCAGAAGGAAGACCTCCTCCTCGATGGAGCCCAACCGGTTGTCCTCGATCTCGAGAACAGCTCCGTCGACGCCGTCGCCGAGGTCATGGCCGACGCTGACGCCGCGGTATTCGCGGCCGGCGCGGGTGCGGTCAGCGGCGACGCACGTAAGAACTCGGTCGATCTGGGGGCTTCGGTGTTGTTGGCGGATGCCGCCGAATCCGCCGGGGTGCGCCGGTTCGTTCAGATCTCCTCCACCGGAGCGGATCTGGTGCGTGACGGAGCCACCCCCGACAGCGTCCCCGCCGACTTCGTCGCCTACCTCCAGGCCAAGCTCGGCGCAGAGGAAGACCTCGCGGGCAGAGACCTCGACTGGACCATCGTGCGGCCGGGCACCCTGACTGATCACGACCCCATCGGCTCGGTTCGGCTTGAGCGCACGGGACCTGACGAGAGCGGAACCGTGCAGCCGGAGACCCAGGGCAGCGTGCCCCGGGCCGATGTGGCAGCGGTACTGGCCGAGCTGCTCCGCACCGGAGCAGGCAGCCACACGGTGCTGCACCTCATTTCCGGCCCGACGCCGGTGGCGAAGGCCGTGGCCGTCTTCGCCTGAGGCACTACACACGTCGCTCCCCTGACCGATTCAGGGGAGCGACGTGAGGCGGCTGGATCAGCCCTTGACGGCGCCCGCCATGATGCCGGAGATAAGCTGCTTGCCCGCAAGCACGAAGAGCACGAGCAGCGGCAGTGTTGCCAGCACGGCACCTGCGAGTACGACCGAGTAGTCGATGTACCGTGCGGACTGCAGCTGGCTGAGAGCCACCTGCAGTGTCGGGTTCTGCGGCGAAACGATCATCGGCCAGAGAAAGTCCGTCCACGCCATCATGAAGGTGAAGAGCGACAGGATCGCCATCGCCGGACGGGCGGCGGGAACCGCGACGTTCCAGAACGTGGTGATCATGTTCGCGCCGTCGACGCGGGCCGCCTCAATGAGCTCGTCCGGAATCACGTCGACGAGGTACTGGCGCATGAAGAACACGCCGAAGGCCGTCACCAGGGTCGGGACGATGATCGCACCGATGGAGCCGGTCCAGCCGAACTCGCGCATCAGGATGAACAGGGGAATGATGCCCAGCTGGGTGGGGATCGCCATCGTCGCGACGACGAAGACCATCAGCCCGTTGCTGCCACGGAACTTGAGCTTGGCGAACGCGTACCCGGCGAGAGTCGAGAACGACACGACGGACACGGTGATGATCGTCGACACGATCACGCTGTTGAGCAGGGCCTGCCAAAACGGAATGGTGTCGAAGACCGCGGCGACGTTGGTCCAGAACTGCCCGCCAGGAAGAAGTGGCGGCCAGTCCTGGGACAGCACGGACGACGGGCTCGCACCGACGACAACCGACCACCAGAGCGGGTAGGTTCCGCCGGCGAAGAGCGCGATCAGGATGCCGTAGGTAAGGAAGCCTGGACGGCGGTCGATGCCGAGGCCCTTGTGCTTGGTCTTGCCCCGCTTGACGGTGACCGTCTGGCCCGGTACCTCCGGGGTGGTTTCTGGGCGGGCGATGGTGTCGGTCATGCTCGGGGCTCCTTCGCGCCGTTTCGGAGCGTGCGGCGAACCGCGCGTTTGTTGTTCTTGGCGTCGGACCGGCTGTCTGCCGTGGCGATCCGTTGCGAGATCAGGTAGTTGAGCACTCCGAACGCCACGATGATGACGAACAGGATCAGGGCGATCGCCGAGGCCTTGCCGAAGTTCTGGCGCTGGAAGGCCATCTCCCACAGGTAGAGCACCGTGGTCTGGAACTGTCGGTGCGCACCACCGGCCGTGGAGCTGGTCGCGTCGTACAGGCGCGGCTCGGTGAAGATCTGCAGCCCACCGATGGTCGCCGTGATGATGACGAAGATCATGGTGGGGCGGATGCTCGGCAGGGTGATGGAGAAGAAGCGGCGGACAAACCCGGCGCCGTCCAGGGCGGCGGACTCGTGGATGTCCCGCGGCACCGACTGCATGGCGGCGAGCAGGATCAGGGCGTTGTAGCCGGTCCAGCGCCAGTTCACCATGCCGGCGATGGCCAGGTGGCTGGGCAACACATCGGTTTTCCAAAGGATCGGGTCCACGCCGACGAAGCTGAGCAGGTGGTTCACCAGACCGCTCTGCTCGCTGAACATGCTGGAGAAGATGAGGGCGACCGCGACAGGGGTCACGACGTAAGGGATGAGGATACTCATGCGCCAGAAGGTCTTGGCGCGCAGGTTCTGGTCGAGGATCGCGGCGATGGCCGTGGCCACCACGAGCTGCGGAATGCTCGAGAGCAGGAAGATACTCATGGTGTTGAACAGTGAATTCCAGAACAAGGGGTCACTGAGCTCTGCGGCGTAGTTGTCGAAGCCGACCCACTCCCCCGGTCCGCTCAGCAGATTCCAGTTGTTCAGGGACACCACAAAGGTGTAGACGAGAGGGAACAGGCCCACCAGGCCGAACAGCACGAAGAACGGTGCGACGTACAGGTAGGGCGAGACTTTCACATCCAGGCGGCTCAGCCGGTGCTTGTAGGTGAGGGCGCTCGCGCGGCCGGGACGCTTGAGAGGCGCGGGAGCGCTGGTCTCTGGTTCAAGTGTGCGTGTCATGGTGACTTTCTGCCTTCGAGCCGGGCTTCCGGTGCCGCGTCGCGGCGCCGGAAGCCCGGCAAGAGCGGATTGGTGCTGCTACTACTTGTTGACGATGAGCTGGTCGAACAGGGTCATGGCGTCGTCCCATGCCTTGTCACCCGCGACACCCTGGTCGAGCGCGATCGCGGACGGGCCGAAGACCTGCTCCTGGATCGTGGAGTCATCGGGACCCTTGAACTGGGCCTTCACGCCGTCGGCACGCTTGGTGAGGATTTCAGCGATCGGCGCGTCGTTGAAGAACGCGGAGACTCCGGTTGCCTCAGACAGCGCGGGGTCCGTCTGTGCAGCGGTGACGCTGGGGAACGGGCCCTCGGCCTTGAACTCGGCGACCTGCTGGTCGGCCTCGGTCAACCAGGCAGCCAGGTCCGCGGCTTCCTGCGGGTGCTTGGACTGCGTCGGGACGGTCAGGAAGGTTCCGCCCCAGTTGGTCGCTCCGCCGGGGAACACGTCGGCGAAGTCCCAGCCGGCCGTCGCGCCGGTGGCGTCGCCGCCGGCGGTCTCGACCTGGCCCTGAACGACTCCGAGCATCCAGCCCGGGCACATGAAGGTCGCGAAGGTTCCGTCGGTGAACGACGAGCCCTTGTTCCAGTCCCACTGAGCCTGCTTGCCGGAAAGGCCGGCCGCGTTGGCGTCGGCCAGCTGCGTCCAGGCCGCCTTCAGCTCGGCGTTGTCAACAACGTTGAGCTCGCCGTCGGCGGTGTAGTAGCCCTCGTCCATCTGGTTCACCATGGAGTTCCAGATGAAGCCGGACTGGTCGAACCACGCCTTGCCGGTGGCCTCCTGGTACTTCTTGCCCAGGGCGAAGTAGCTTTCCCAGCTTGCGTCGTCGCCGCCGAGAAGCGTGGCTACTTCGGCACGGTCGGTGGGCAGCCCGGCGGCTTCGAAGGCTGCGCTGTTGTAGCAGAGTCCCTCCGGGCCGATGTCGGTGCCGTAACCGATGATGCGGCCTTCAGCGTCGGTGCCCTGTTCGAGCTTCCACGGAACCCAGCGGTCCTTGATGTCGTCGGCACCGTATTCCGACAGGTCGACGAACTGGTCGGAGACGGCCATGATCGAACCCAGCCAGCCTTCCTCGACGGCGACAACGTCCGAGAGGCCGCTGCCGGCGGCAATTTTGGTGAAGGCATCCGTGCGAGCGTTGCCACCCGTGTCGATGTTGTTCGCCTTGATGGTGATGCCGGGGTTGGCTGCCTCATACTCGGCGTACAGGTCAGCCATACCCATGCTGCCGAACGTGGTGACGGTCAGCTCGATGTCACCGCCGGAGGCGCCGTCGGTGCCCGCCGACGAACAGCCTGTGGCGATGAGGGCGAAGGATGCGGCGCAGGCTACTGCGGCGCCAACCTTGGTGCGTTGTGAGAACTTCACTTTCACTCCTTTGTGTGCGTGTGCTTGTGCGATTGCAAGACATACGTGCGGGAATGAGAGCGCTCTCATTTGAACGTGAGAGCGCTCTCATCAATCACCGTCACCATAGAGCAGGAGAAGCAGGCTTGTCAATACGACCGCGACGTACCGGTGATTTGACGGCGCGTCGGGACCTCGAACGGGGGCACTGAAGGGCGGCCCGGGCACGGGCGCACCGGATTCACGCGGGACCAATGGCCCGAGCGCAAATAGACTGACCCCATGACAATGGGAATCCGGAGTGCGCGTCCGCCCCAGCCGACCCTCGAGATGGTCGCCGCGGCGGCCGGAGTCTCCAGAGCAACGGTCAGCCGGGTTGTCAACGGCTCCCCCAAGGTTAGGCAGGAGGTCGTCGATTCCGTCAACGCCGCGATCGAACAGCTCAACTATGTACCCAACCGCGCCGCCAGGTCACTGGCCAGCCACCACACCCAGTCGGTCGCCCTGGTCGTGCCGGAAGACATGACCAAGTTCTTCGGCGACCCGTACTTCGCCGCTGTCGTGCAGGGCATCACTAAGCGCCTGGACGAGAGTGACTACACGCTCAACCTCCTCGTCGCGTCGAGCGACCCCCGGCACAAGACCATGCGCTATCTGCGCTCGGGTAACGTCGATGGCGCCATCGTCATCTCGCACCACACCGGAGATGATTTCGTGGCGAACCTGGAGACCACCATGCCCGTGGTCTTCGGTGGCCGACCCACGAACCACTCCGGCCCGGACAATTACTTCGTGGACGTCGACAACGTGGCCGGCGCCATCAGCGGCGTGCAGCATCTCATCAACCTCGGCCGGCACCGGATCGGCACCATCACCGGACCGGTCGACATGCCCGCCGGCATCGACCGACTCAATGGCTTCCGGCACGCACTCGCGGCCGCCGGGCTCGAGTCAGATGCCGTGGAGCACGCCGACTTCACGGCCGCGGGCGCCGCCGCGGCAACTCGCCGTCTGCTTGAACACAGCCCGCACGTGGATGCTTTGTTCGTCGCCAGCGACCTCATGGCTGTGGGCACGATGGGGGTCTTGGCCGAACAGGGCCGCTCGGTGCCCGGTGATATCGCCGTGGTCTCGTTCGACGACAGCCCAGCCGCAACCTCCGGTCCGATCTCGCTGACCACGGTAAGCCAGCCATCGATGGAGATGGGCTTCGCGATGGCGGACCTGCTCTTGCGGCTGCTCGCCGGCGACGAGACCGTGCCGCACCATAACTTCATGCCGACGCGCTTGGTGTTTCGCGACTCGGCCTGAGTCGCCCAGGTCATCCGTTCAGTCGAGCTGCGGCATAACCTCTCTGGCCAGAAAATCAAGATGCTCGAGGTCGGCCAGGTCCATGATCTGCAGGTAGACGCACTCCACGCCGTCGGCAGCGAGGGCTCCCAGCCTGTCGACGACCTCCCCGGTGGTCCCGGCGATCCCGTGCTCGCGGAGTTCGGCGGGCTCCCGGCCCACGGCGGCAGCGCGGCGGGCGAACTCGGCCTCGTCGGCGCCGGCCACCGCGATCAGTGCCGTCGAGTAGACCAGTTCCTGCGGGTTGCGGCCGATGGCCTCGCAGGCTGAGCGCACCCCGGCGAACTTGCCGGGGATGTCGGCGAAGTCAGGGAAGGGCAGGTTGAATTCGGTGGCGAACCGCGCGGCCATCGCCGGGGTGCGCTTGGCTCCGCCACCGCCCACGATCACGGGCACACGGGCCTGCGTGGGCTTGGGCAGGGCGGGAGAGTCGACGAGGGTGTAGTGCTCGCCGGCGAAACTGTAAGTCTCGCCGATGGGCGTTTCCCACAGGCCGGTGATCACTTCGAGCTGCTCCTCGAGCATGCCGAACCGCTTGGCCGGGAAGGGGATGCCGTAGGCCAGGTGTTCCTGTTCGAACCAGCCGGTACCCAGGCCCAGTTCCACGCGGCCGCCCGACATCTGGTCGACCTGGGCGACCTGGATCGCCAGGACCCCCGGCGGACGGTAGGTGACCGAGGACACCAGGGTGCCGAGGCGGATGCGCTGCGTCTCGCGCGCCAGCCCGGCCAGGGTGGTCCAGGCATCCGTCGGCCCGGGCAGCCCGGAGACGTGATCGCCCATGGCGAGGTAATGGTCTGACCGGAAGAAGGCGTCGAAGCCGAGAGTCTCGGTGGCCTGCGCGACCGCGAGGAGGTCGTCGTAGCTGGCGCCCTGCTGGGGCTCGGTGAAAATGCGGAGTCTCATGCTCCCAGTCTTGTCGCCAGCTCCGCGTCGACGAAATCCACGCCGGGCAGTGCGCCAAGCCTCTCGTGCATCACCGCGAGCGACTCCGGGTTCTGGTCGATGAGCAGGAACTTGCGCCCCAGGGCAGCCGCGACGGCACCCGTCGTGCCGCTGCCGGCGAAGAAGTCCAGCACCCAGTCGCCCTCCCGGCTGGAGGCTTGGATCATTCGCCGCAGGATGCCGACCGGCTTCTGGGTGGGGTAGCCAGTTTTCTCCTTGCCCGTGGGCGAGACGATGGTGTGCCACCAGACATCCGTGGGCAGTTTGCCCTTGGCAACCTTCTCGGGGGTGACCAGGCCCGGCGCCATGTAGGGCTCCCGATCCACGGTGCTGGAGTCGAAGTAGTAGCCCTTGGGGTTCTTCACATAGACCAGGATCGTGTCGTGCTTGGTAGGCCAGCGGTTCTTCGATTTGGCGCCGTAGTCGTAGGCCCAGATCAGCTCGTTGAGGAAGCAGTCCCGGCCGAAGAGAGCGTCGAGGAGCACCTTGGCGTAGTGCGCCTCGCGGTAGTCCAGGTGCAGGTAGAGGGTGCCGTCATCGGCCAGCAGGCGCCAGGCCTCGATCAATCTGGGCTCCAGGAACGCCCAGTAGTCCTCGAACTGGTCGTCGTAGCCGAGTAGATCGCCCTTGATGCGCTCGTAGCGCTGGCCCTTGAACCCGGTGATGGTTCCGGTGGCGTGGGCACCGCTGGCCAGGGTGGTCCGCACCGAGGTGGTCGACTGCCGTTTCTGGCTGCGGCCGGTGTTGAACGGCGGGTCGAGATAGATGAGGGTGAACGCGCCGTCGGGCAGCGTCGGCAGCACAACCAGGTTGTCTGCCTCGATGACCCTGCTGGGAGAGGACTGAGTCCACGCGTTTGGCATTCCCTCATTCTGTCAGTCGGCTTACGCTGATCCGATGACAAGTGAAGAGATGACGCGTACCGACAGCACCGCGCACGTCAAGCACGAACCGGACCTCTCGCGCTACACGCTGTGGCAGGACGGCGAGCCGGTGGGTCTGGCCGACTACAGGTTGACTGGCCAGGCACTGACCTTCACCCACACCGAGGTCGACCCGGCCAAGCGCGCGCACGGGCTCGCGGGCATCCTCATCGAGCAGGCGCTCGACGACGTGCGCACCCGCACCGACCTCACCGTGGTGGCGGCCTGCCCGTTCGTCGCGGACTGGATCGACCAGCACGCCGAATACCAGGACCTGCTCATCCGCGGCACCTGATCCTGTGCTCGCCACGCGCTGTGCTGGCCAGGGCCGTCCTGGTTAGGGCACGCGGCCGATCCAGGCGTCGGTGCTGAACTTGCTCTCCACCAGGTCGGCCGCCTTGGCGTATTCCTCGTCGGTGATGTCGCCGGGCTTCGCCCCGTACAGACTCGTGAACGTCTGCTTCATGCGGTCGATGATCTCGGCGCGGCTGAGGCCGGTCTGGCTGCGGAGCGGATCCACCCGCTTGGCGGCGCTGGTGATGCCCTTGTCGCTGAGCTTCTCCCGGCCGATGCGCAGCACCTGCACCATCTTCTCGCCGTCCATGTCGTAGCTCATGGTGACGTGGTGCAGCACGGCGCCGCTGCCGAGGCGCTTCTGGGCGGCACCGCCGATCTTTCCGGTCGGGCTCGTGATGTCGTTGAGCGGCTGGTAGTGCGCGTCGATGCCCAGGGACTTGAGCGCCGTGATGACCCACTCGTCGAGGAAGGCGTAGGAGTCGGCGAAGCTCATGCCGTGCACCAGCTCGGTGGGAGCGTAGATCGAATACGTGATCACCGAACCGGCCTCCATGAACATGGCGCCGCCGCCGGAGACCCGGCGCACCACCGTGAAGCCGTGCTTTTCGGCGTTGACGGGGTCGACCTCGTTCTTCAGCGACTGGAAGCTGCCGATCACGACGGCCGGTTCATTCCACTCCCAGATGCGCAGGGTGGGGCTGCGGCGGCCCTCGCCGACCTCGACCGCGAGCACCTCGTCGAGCGCCATCTGCATGACCGGGGGCACGGCCTTGGTGTGGATGATCTGCCACTCGTAGTCCCGCCAACCGCTGGCGTGGGCGAGCGAACGACGGATGGCGACGGCGACCGACTCCGGGGAAAACCCGAGCAGGGTGGCCTGGGGCGGCAACGCGGCCCGCACCGCGGCCGCGATGGTGGCGGCGTCACTGTCGGCGGCGAGGCCGTTCACCGCGGCGTTGATGTCCTCCAGCGCGTCGTCCGGCTCGAGGAAAAAATCACCGGCCAGGCGAAAATCGGTGATGAGATTGTCGACGACATTCAGATCGACCACAACGAGTTTGCCGCCTGGAACCTTGTATTCACCATGCATGTGATCAGCCTAATCGTCGGCAGCGGACTCGGAGACGGCGGCCGGGAGATGTGCGTCGAGCCAGGCGACCAGGTCCGCCAGCACCTCGTCGCGGTTGATCTCGTTGAAGACCTCGTGCCGGGCGCCAGGGTACACGACTAGGCGCACATCCCGCAGGCCGGACCGGCGCCGGAAGGCGTCCACAAGCTTGCGGGCGCTGCGTTCCCCGCCCACGGGGTCGTCGCCGCCGACCTGGATGAGCACGGGCAGGTCCGCGGGCAGCCGCCGGGCGGGGCGGCCGAGGATGCGGGCGGCGTCGCGCAGGCCGAACAGCTTGGCGAGCGGCACGCTCGTGGTGAGCGGGTCGGCCACAAAAGCCGCCGCGACCGCCGGGTCACGGCTGAGCCACTCGGCACCGGTCGAGCCGAGGTGCTTGTGCCTGGCGTTGAGATCCCCGCTGTTGAGGTAGCCGGGCCAGCGGTAGGCGGTGCCGGTGAGCACGACCGCCTGGTAGTCCTGGGGATACCGGTTGAGGATCATCTGCGCCATGAAGGATCCCCAACTGTGCCCGAGCAGCACCAGAGGCACCGGCTGTGCCTGCGTCTGCGTCTGCGCAGCCGGTCCCTCGCCCTGCGCAACGGTCTGGTGGCGGGTGGCCTGCCGGATCACGCCGGTGAAGGCGTGCACGGCGGCGACGGTCGCGCGCAGCCCGCCGACACCGAGCCGACCGAGCTGGCCGGCGTCGCCACCGTGCTGCAGCATCCCGGTCTGGCCGTGCCCGCGGTGGTCGTCGGCGTAGACGGAGTAGCCGGCCGCGTTGAGCGCGCGGGCCACCTCCCGGTAGCGCAGGGAGTGTTCGCCGACCCCGTGCACGAGCTGCACGATCGCGCGCGGGTTGTCGACCGGCCAGGCGTAGTAGACGATCGGGACGCCGTGTTCATCGATGAAGGTGGGCACGGGCTTATTCTGCCGTAACTGTTGCCCGTGCGGACATTTGCGCCCGGCGCACCGGGCGCAATTGTCCGCTTCGGGAACAGTTGCGGCGAATCGGTGGCGATTCCGTGAACTGGGAATCATTAGCATGGCTAATTTGTTAGGCTAAGTAATCATGTCAGAGAGTCCCATTGCGCCCAGTCCCCCGGCACCCGCAACCGCCCACGCGCCAGCGCCAGCGCCAGCGCCAGCGCCAGCGCCAGCGCCAGCACCCGCGCACGCCCATACCAAACGCCGCTCCGTCGCCGAGTTGAGCCACGACTTCAGACTCGCCAACGGCCGGCTCGCCCGCCGGGTGCGCCAGGAGCAGGCCGACAACGAACTCACCAGCGGCCAGTTCTCGGCCCTCGGTGCGGTGTTCAGACTCGGCCCGATGACCCTGAGCGCGCTCAGCGAGGAGGAACGGGTCACCCCGCCCTCGATGAACCGCACCGTGAACGCCCTCGTCGAGGCCGGTCTGGTCAACCGCGCCGGCTCCGCAGAGGACGGCCGCAAGGTGGTGCTCACCGTCACCGACACCGGGATGACCCTGGTACGCGAGACCCGCCGCCGCCGAGACGACTGGATAGCCACGCGCATCCTGCGGCTCACCCCCGAACAACGCCAGGTCCTGGCGTCCGCCACCGAAATCATGAAGGAGCTCGCCAACAGTTGAGTGCAATGTTCCGCTCCCTGAGCGTGGTCAATTACCGGATCTGGTTCGTCGGCGCCCTGGTGTCCAATGTGGGCACCTGGATGCAGCGCACGGCCCAGGACTGGATCGTGCTGACCCAGCTCACCGACTACAACGCCACCGCAGTGGGCATCGTGATGGCCCTGCAATTCGGGCCGCAGCTGGTGCTGATGCCGTGGTCGGGCCTCATCGCCGACAGATTCGACCGCCGCAAGCTGCTGACGCTCACCCAGGCCCTGATGGGCGCTCTCGCCCTGGGCCTCGGCCTGATCACCATCACCGGCGTCGTCGAGCTCTGGCACGTCTACCTCTTTGCCCTCGGCCTCGGTGTCGTTGCCGCCATCGATGCGCCCGCCCGGCAGACGTTCGTCTCCGAGCTGGTGCCGGACGACAACCTCTCGAACGCCGTGGCGCTGAACTCGGCCTCGTTCAACGGCGCCCGTCTGATCGGCCCCGCCGCGGCCGGCCTCCTCACCGTCGCCGTCGGCGCCGGCTGGGTCTTCATGATCAACGCCGTCACCTTCGCCTTCACCGTCGCCGCCATGACGCTGCTGCGCACCAAGCAGCTCCGCAAGCAGCCCCGCGCACCGCGGGAACGGGGCCAACTCATGGCCGGCTTCCGCTATGTCTGGGATCGGCCCGACATTGTCGCGGTGCTGATCACGGTGTTCCTGGTGGGCACGTTCGGCTTCAACTTCGCCATCTTCACCTCCACCATGGCCACCGTGGAGTTCGGCATGGGCGCCAGCGAGTTCGGCATGCTCAGCTCGATCATGGCGGTGGGCAGCGTGGTCGGCGCCCTGCTCTCGGCCCGGCGCAGCCGACCCCGGATGCGCCTGGTGGTGGGCGGCGCGTTCTTCTTCGGCCTCACCTGCGCCATCGCCGCCGTGATGCCCAGCTACATCACCTTCGCGATTTCGCTCGCCTTCGTGGGCCTCACCTCGCTGACCCTGATGACCACCGCGAACGCCTACGTGCAGACCACCACAGAGCCGGCCATGCGCGGCCGGGTGATGGCACTGTACATGGCCATCTTCGCCGGCGGCACCCCGCTCGGCGCCCCACTGGTCGGTTGGGTCGCCGACCAGTACGGCCCGCGCTGGGCCATCGGCGTCGCCGCGGTCTCCGGCCTGCTCGCGGCGGCGGCGGTGCTGTTCTGGATGATCAGGTACCAGCGCCTGCGGGTCCGCATCCGCCCCCGCACCTCACCCCGCACCGCGCGGCTGCACGTGCGGCACCGCGGCGACGGCCATCCGCTCACCTCGGCCATCCGCGTCGTCACGGTGAAGGCCGACGCGGCACGGCAGGACCGCGACCGGGAGACGGCCACCCGCGAGATCGCGATCGTCGAGGCGACCGCTCCACGCTGACCCAGGGGCGTGCCACGCGCTAACATTTCACCCTAGGCAGACGACGGGAAACGGCGGCACGGGTGGACCTTCACGACATCGTCTCGATGCTCAGCGAGATCTTCACCATCGTCGGGCTCCTGGTGGGCGTTCCGCTCTACATCATCGGCCTCTCGGTGCGCGGCTTCGGCGGCCGGTGGGTCGAGGCGGATGGCGTCGTGGCGGCCACCACGTCCGGCCCGGTGATCCGCTGGTTCGACACCACCGGCGAGGTGCACGAGGCCCGCGCCGACAGCCACGAGACCGTGCACCTGGAGCCCGGCGACGACGTGACCCTGTGGTTCAACGCCAGGGCCCCTGAACGATGCCGCACGCATTCGCCGGACCACGACGGCAAGGCCCTGCGGCTGACCGGCTTGATCCTGACCAGCCTCGGCCTCGGCTCGGCGGTTCTAGGGATCGTGCTGCTCTTCGTCTGACCCGAAGAGTGAAGGCCGTCACGACCGCGTAGCCTGTACTGAGGCACGCGACCCGCGCGTGCGGCAGAGAGGATGCCCGTGGACACCACACTGCTCCGGCGTTTTGTCGCCGTCGCCGAGGAACTGGACATCGCGCGCGCCGCCAAGAACCTCAACGTGTCGCGCACGACGCTGATGAAATCGGTCGCCGCCCTGGAAGCCGAGCTCGGCGTTCCCCTCTTCGAGCCCGCCGCCGACAACCCGTATCTCACCGAGGCCGGCATCGCCCTGCTCGCCGAAGCGAAGGGGCTGATCGCTCACATGCCGCCGGCCGGCGGCCCGTCCCAGGGATCGGGCAACAGCAGCGGATCCGGCGGCGGCAAGGCCAAGGCGTCCAAGGGCCGCGGTCGCGCGCCCGCCGTCAAGGGCCAGGCCGCGCCCGGCAAGCGCCGCCAATCCCGCTGAGCTGACCCGGCGTCGACCGGGCCAGCCGGATTCTCTCCGAGCTAGGTGGCCTAACGAACGGAGGCGCCGAACTCCTCGAGCACCGCGGTGAGCTGGTCCACCGCCCAGTCCAGGTCTTCGGCCGACACCACCAGGGGTGGGGCGAGCCGGATGGTGGAGCCGTGGGTGTCCTTCGCCAGCACACCGCGCTCCATCAGGGCCTCGCAGACCGCGCGCCCTGAGGCCAGCGCCGGGTCGATGTCGATGCCTGCCCATAGACCCGCACCGCGCACCTCGAGCACACCGTGGCCGACCAGGCCGAGCAGCCTCTCGTGCAGGTGGGCGCCGAGGTCCCTGGCTCGCTGCTGATACTCGCCGGTGGCGAGCATGTTCACCACCGCCAGCCCCACGGCGGCGGCCAGCGGGTTGCCCCCGAAGGTGGACCCGTGCTCACCCGGGCGCAGCACGCCCAGGATGTCGGTGTTGCCGACGACCGCGGAGACGGGCACGATGCCGCCGCCGAGGGCCTTGCCGAGCAGGTACAGGTCGGGCACCACACCGGCCTGCTCCACCGCGAAGGTGGCGCCGGTGCGGCCGAGGCCGGACTGGATCTCATCGGCGATGAAGAGCACGTTGTGCCGGGAGGTGATCTCCCGCACGGCGGGCAGGTACTCCGCCGGCGGTACCACGATGCCGGCCTCACCCTGGATGGGCTCCAGCAGCACCGCCACGGTGTTCTCGTCGATGGCCGCCTCCAGCGCGGCGGCATCCCCGTAGGGCACCGTGCGGAAGCCCGGCGTGAACGGGCCGAAGTCGGCGCGCGCCGATTCGTCGTCGGAAAAGCTGATGATGGTCGTGGTGCGGCCGTGGAAGTTGCCGCCGGCGACGATGATGTTCGCCATCCCTGCCGCGACGCCCTTCACCCGATAGCCCCAGGCGCGGGCTACCTTGACACCGGATTCCACGGCCTCCGCGCCGGTGTTCATCGGCAGCACCATGTCCTTGCCGGCCAGCTTGGCCAGGGCGGTCACAAACGGGCCGAGCTGATCGTTGTGGAAGGCGCGGCTGGTGAGGGTGATCCGGCCCAGCTGCGCGCGCGCGGCATCCAGCAGCACCGGGTTGGAGTGACCGAAGTTGACGGCGGAGTATGCGGCGAGGCAGTCGAGGTACCGCTTGCCGTTGATATCGGTGACCCAGGCGCCGTCGCCGGACGCGACCACGACGGCCAGCGGGTGGTAGTTGTGCGCGGCGTGCTGGTTCTCAAGCGCGATCGCCGCGCTCTGGTCGGTCAGGCCCACCTGAGCGGTGAGGCCGGTCGCATCGGTCAGGGCGCTCATCGGCGCAGCTCCAGAGTGCAGCATTTGACTCCTCCTCCGCCGAGCAAGAGCTCGGACAGGTCCACGCCGATCGGGTTGAAGCCGCGTGCACGCAATTGGCGTTCGAAGTCCTTCGCTTTGGCGGCGATCACGACGTTGTAACCGTCGGAGTAGGAGTTGAGGCCGAGGATCGCGGCGTCTTCCTCGGTGACGAGAATGGCATCCGGGAAGCGTTCGCGCAGGATGGCCAGGCTGGGTTCGTCGAACGCGCTGGGCAGGTAAGCGATCTCGCCGTTCCCCGATGTCGGGGAGGCGTCAAGCACGGCGATGGCGGTGTCGAGGTGGTAAAAGCTGGGGTTCACCAGGGTGAGGGTTATCACCGGGCGATCGTAGATGGCCGAGACCTCTTCGTGGCTGTTCGACGCGCTGCGGAAGCCGGTGCCGGCCAGGATCACGTCGCCGACGAGCAGGAAGTCGCCCTCGCCCTCATTGATCTCGACGGGCTCGCGCACGTCGAAGTCGTTGGCGCCGAACCAGTCCATGTAGGCGGGGCCCTCGGGCTGGCGCTGCGGGTAGGTGAATTTGGCGCCGTAGGCGATGCCGTCGATGACGAAACCGCCGTTGGCGGCGTAGACCATGTCGGGCAGACCGTCGATGGGGTCGATCAGGTGGACATCGAAGCCGAGGCAGATATAGGTGTCGTACAGCGTCTGCCACTGGGCGACGGCCAGGCTCGTGTCGGTCGGAAGGGCCGGGTCCATCCACGGGTTGATCCGGTAGACCACGGTGAAGAACTCCGGTTTGCACATCAGGATTGTGCGTTTGACCGGCGTACGAGTCACCGCGGCTGGCGCGACCGACTCGTTCGGGGTAGCGGATGCGACATCTATTGACACTGGAGCTCCTCTGTTGGCGGTCCGCCTGCCAGGGCGTTGGCGGAACGCGGGTGGGTGGCGGACCAGGTCGCTCTCGTGAGCCCTGTACAACGGTGAGGCCGATGACACAGGGACGCCGGTTCTAGTCTCACACAGCATGAATCAACGTTTCGTGCGAATCGGCGCATGTAATGCGCGTTGCGAGCGGCACACACGCAACTTCGGCGCGTACACTGGTCGAATGGACAACCTCGATCGCGGCATCCTCGACCTCCTCCGCCAGAACGCCCGGGCGGGCTACGGAGACATCGGTTCCATCGTGGGCCTGTCTGCCTCCGCGGTGAAACGGCGTGTTGACCGACTGGTCGCCGACAAGGTCATCCGCGGCTTCACCATCCAGGTCGACCCGTCGATCGACGGCATGAGCACCGAGGCCTATGTCGAGCTCTTCTGCCGGGGCACCGTCGCCCCCGACGAGTTGTTGCGCATCCTCTCCGGCGTGCCCGAGGTCGTGGATGCCGGGACCGTGACCGGCAGTGCCGACGCCATCGTGCACATCCGGGCCCGCGACATCCCCGGCCTCGAGGCGGCGCTGGAGAAAGTTCGGCTGGCCCCCAACGTCGACCACACCCGCAGCGCAATCGTGCTCACCCGGCTGATCCACCGCAGCGCTGAGTAGCCGCACGGCCCTTGACGGGCGCACCCCGGCTTGTTAGCTTGGTACAAATACCAAACAAACGAGGATGCCCGTGGACACGTACGAGATCACCCTGCTGGTCGTGGCCGGACTGCTGACGGTCGTCTTCGCGTGGCAGCTTCGGCCAGGTGCCGTCATTCGCCCGGATGCGCTGCGAGATACCGCCCGACGCGCCGGCCTGGCCATCACACCGGAGGTCGAGCCTGTCCTGATCGCGCGCATCCGTTCGCGGACCCGCGGCGTGTTGGTCGGCACCCTGATCGCTCTGCTCGTTTCGACAGCTTCTCTTATCGCGCTACCGGAATCACCGGACGGCGGCATATGGTCCGGGCTGATGCTCATCGTTCTGACCGGCCTGGGTGGCGCCGTCGGGCTGTGCGTTGCGGAGTTCAGGTCGGCGTTCGTCTCGCTCGGCGATCGTCCTCGCGTGGCGCGGGCGCCCACGCCGCGCCGTGCGGACTATCTCTCCACCGTCGACCTCTGGTGCGGTCCCGTTGCCATCGGCGTCAGCGGAGTGGCACTGGCCGCCGTGGCCGCGCTGATCCTGGTCGATCCCGACGACGCGCTCAGTGACGCGAGCATCCCTTCCCTGTGGTGGCCCGGCTTTGTGCTGTGGATCATCTCGCTCGCATCGGCCGGAGTCGGCCGCATCCTGTCGACTCGCTTGGTGGGGCGGGGCCAGCCCGCCGGCAACGACATGGAGTTGGCGCGGTCCGACGCTCTCCGCAGTTGGACGCTGCGTGCACTGGTGCAGACTCCCGCGCTGGGGGCGCTCTGCAGTGTGGTCGTGGTGCTGACCTCCGTCAGCTCGGCGGTGACACCCTCGTCGGGAACCGGAACCGCCATATCTGTGGCCTTTTCCATCGTGCCACTGGTCATGGGCTCGGTGGGTGTGGCTCTACTCTCGATGGGGTCACGCCGTCCGCCGCACTACCTCACCCGGCTCTGGCCGGACGTGGCCGCGGAGCTGCGCCGCGGCACACACGGAGTAGCCGCCCCGGTCGAGAGCGGCCGCCCGTGAGACTGGTCGTCGACCCACGCTCAACCACGCCCCCATTCGAGCAGATCCGCATCCAGGTGATCGAGGCCGTGCGCACCGGCACCCTGACGCCCGGCGACAAGCTGCCCACGGTGCGCCGTCTGGCCGAAGACCTGGGCCTCGCCCCCAACACCGTGGCGCGCAGCTACCGTGCGCTGGAGCAGGACGAGGTGATCGAGACGCGCGGGCGGCTGGGTTCCTTCGTGGCTGCCACCGGGGATGCGACGCAGCGGCAGATGCAGCTCGCCGCGGTGGCCTACGCCGACCGGGCGAAATCGCTCGGGGTCGACCCCGGTGAGGCACTGACCATCGTGCGCGGGGCGTTGGGGCTGCCGGGCTGAGCCGACCGGGCGGGCGAGGTCCGGCACCGCGTAGCTGAGGTCAGGCACCGCGCAGCTCAGCGAGAAGCGCGTCGAGACGGCGCTGACGGGTGGCGTCGGTCTTGGCGCTTTCGAGCGCGAGCACGTGCTTGCGCTGGTTGCTGTAGGAGAGGGCGTCGAAGGCGGTGCGTGCTGCCGTGTCCGCGGCGAGCGCGGCCCGCAGCACGTCGGGCTCATCGACGGTGCGCGGTTGATCGTCGAGTTCGATGGTCACGTCCACCTCATCGCCGCCCGCCACCCCGGCCTTGATGCGGTTCTCGGCGCTGAGGGGGATCATGTAGGCGCCCCGGTACGGTGCCACCGAGCTGCGGTAGCTGTGCCCGTTGAGGGTGACGGTGATGGCGTGCCGCTTGCCGGGGCCGAGCGCCGCGACCACCTCCTCTGGCACGGGGATGCCCGTGGCGGTGGCACCGGATTGCTCGATGACGGTGCGAAAGTCCATGGTGCGAGTATGCCGCCGTCGGTCGGATGTCGACAAGCACGCTGCGCGCATCGCTTGCGAATTGCGGCGTTGCGCCCCTTCAGCACGCCCGAAGGGGCACCTTGGCGCGACTCACGGCCTCCCCGCTCGCGCGCGCTGTGCGGGTCAGGCGCCGCTGTGCGGGTGAGGCGCCGCTGTGCGGGTGTAGCGCCGGGGGCATCCGGGGCTTTGAGAGCGATATGCGGGTAAAGCGCCGCTAGGCGGGTGGCGTGCCACCCGCGCAGCGGCGCCTACCCCGCCCGCCGAGCTATGCGGGCCACGCGCCGCTATGCGGGCCACGCGCCGCAGTGCGGGTGAGGCGCCGTTAGTCGAGGGCTCAGGCGGTGCGGTAGGACTCGGCGAGGCGGGCCAGGCCCTCGTCAAGGGAGACCGCCGGGGTCCAGTGCAGGTCAGCGCGGGTGCGGCGCTGATCGAACCAGTGCGCGGTGGAGAGCTGCTCGGCGAGGAACCGGGTCATCGGCGGTTCATCCTCGCCCGGGAACACCCGCCAGGCCGCCTCGATGACCGAGCCGGCCGCACGGGCGACACTCGCCGGCACGCTCCAGGCCGGCGCCGCAACGCCCGCCGCTGCGCAGATGCCGGCCAGCAGTTCGGCCACCGGCCGGGGCTCACCGTTGGTGATGACGTAGGCGTTGCCGTGTACGGCATCCACCCGCTCGAGCGCGGCCGCGATGGCGCCGGCGGCGTTGTCGATGTAGGTGCTGTCGATGAGAGCGGCGCCGTGCCCGAGCAGCGGCAGCCGGCCCGCCCTGGCGCGTTCCACGATCCGCGCGATCAGCTGGGTGTCGCCGGGGCCCCAGACCAGGTGCGGCCGCACGGCGACGACCCGCAGCTCGGCCGAGTCTGCGGCGAGCGCCAGCAGCTCGGCGGCGGCCTTGGTGCGGGCGTAGTCGCCTCGAGCGTGGTCGGGATCGGCGGGCAGCGCGTCACTGCCGGTGATGGATGCCCCGGAGTGGGCGACCGACGGCGACGACACGAAGACCAGGCGCTGCACGTTCGCGGTACGGGCGGCGGCGATCAGGGTGCGGGTACCGCCCACGTTCACGGTCTCGAACTCGGCGGGCGGACCGGCGAGGGACACCTTGGCGGCCAGGTGCACGATGGCGTCGACCCCGGCGACGGCCGCGGCGACGTCGGCCGGCTCGGTGATCGAGCCCAGCGCATCCGTGGCGCCGGCGACGCCGCTGGGCCGGCGCTGGAAGCAGCGCACCTCGTGGCCGGCGGCGGCGATGGCGGCCGCGACAGCGCGACCGAGAAAGCCACTGGCACCGGTGACGAGCACCCTCATGGCTGGGTGAGCCTGGCGCCGGTGAGGATGCCGTGCGCCCAGCCGGCCAGGCGGGTGCGGTCGATCTTCGAGTTGTGGCGGATGTCGGTGGGCAGGTGCGGAACGACGAGCACGGCCGCGACCGGCTGGCCGGCAACGCTGCGCACGGCTGCGGCGAGCGCGGGCTCGGCCAGGCCGACCCGGGTGGCCGGCGGCACCGTCTCGACGACGATGACGACCTGCTGGCTGCCGGCCGGTCCGACGCCCACGGCGGCAGCGCGATCCACGCCGGCCAGGGCCGAAACGGTCAACTCCGGTCCGACGGGGGTGACGACGCCGTGCGGCGTGGTGATCACGTGTGGCAGGCGACCCTCAGCCCAGAGCCGGCCGGAGGCGTCGAGGTGACCGACGTCGCCGGTGCGGTGCCAGCGCTCTCCGGGGGTGACCATGCGGGTGGCGGCCTGGTCGGTGAGCCAGAGCCTGTCGTAGTGGTCCTTCACGTGCGGAGCCGAGACCACGATCTCGCCGGTGACCTGCGGAGCTTCGGAGAGCTCTCCGACGGCGGTTCCCGTTTCGTCGAGGGCGCTGATGCGCACCCTGGTGGTCGCCGTGGGGCGGCCGACGCAGACGCCGCCGGGGCCGCGCGCCTCGTCGTCGATGGCGGCCTCGCGGATGCCGTCGAGGGTGATGTCGGTCATCAGCAGGCCCTCGGTCATGCCGTACGGCGTGTGGGCGCTGGCTCCGGGCATCAGGGCGGCGGCCGAGGCCAGCAGAGGTTCGGACACCGGGGCGCCCGCCGAGAGGAAGCTCGTCACCCGGGCCAGGGCGGCACGGTCGGCCGGGGTCAGGTCACCCTGGGTCGCCACGACGTTGGCCAGCGCGGCCGGGGACAGGAACACGACGGTGGCGTCGATCGCGGCCACGGCGGCGGCGACCGCGGTCGCGGTCAGCGTCTTCGGGGCGGTGACGTCCATGTCCGGGGTCACCGATCGGGCGCCCAGAGCCGGGCCGAGCAGCGCGAACGGTGCGAAGCCGGCCACCAGGCCGGTGCCGCGGCCGACGCCATACTGGGCGTGCAGCGCACGGCTGACGGCGGACAGCTGGCCGTGGGTGTAGACGACGCCCTTAGCGGGTCCGGTGGAGCCGGAGGTGAACAGCACCGCGGCGACGTCGCCCGGCTGGGGCGGTTCGGGCAGCTCTTCGTCCCGGCCCAGCGAGATCAGATCGGCGAGGGCGTAGGAGACGCCGAGGGCGCGACGGCTGGCGGTGGGAAGCCGGTTGACGGAGATCCTCTGGCCGGGCCAGCCGAGGGCCCTGGCGGCCATCAGGCCGGGCAACGCGCCGATGACGTGGTCCGGGCGGGCGCCGCGGACCGCGCGGGTGAGGCCGGTGAGTCCGAGACCGGCGTCGGCCACGACCACGATCGCGCCGAGGCGGATGCAGGCGTAGAGCACCGCGGTGAGGTCGGCGCTGGGCGGCACGAGCAGGGACACGCGGTCGCCGCGGCGCACGCCGATCTGGTGCAGACCGGCCGCGATCTCGCGGACCCGGCGGGAGAGCAGCCGCCAGCTGACCACGCGGGGGTCGGCGCCCGTGCCGGGAGCCATGTCGATGAGGGCGGTCTCGTCGCTGTCCCGCAGCTCGTCGAGGTAGTGCCAGAGGGGCTGGAGTTCGTCGGCAGGCGCCGTCTGGGTCTCGACAAGCCCGACCACCGGGCTCGGCTCGACCAGGCTCTCGGCAAGCCAGCCGAGTGCGGCGCCGGCGTAGTCCACGTCTTCGGCGATGAGGTGTCCGGCACCCTCGAAGCGGTGCACGGCGGCATGCGGCAGCCGGTCGCTGAGGTCGTCCAGGTACCTGTCGCTGAAGATCGGGTCCCGCGGGCCCCAGAGCAGCAGGGCGGGAACCGTGAGCGAGCGGAGCGACTCGGCGATGCGGTCGAGCTCCGCGTGGCTGTCGTGGCGGGCATCCACCGGGATGTCGGCGACGAAGCCGCCGATGCCGCCGCGGCGGGCGGGGGTGCGGTACGGCGCCCGGTAGGCGTTCTTGACCGCGGCCGGCAGGGCCGGGTGCCCGAGCGCGAGGGTGGTGTCCAGGAACGCCGTGGTGGTCACGGTGCCGGCACCGAGCACACCGCGGGCGAGCGCGAGGCGCAGCGGGGCGGGGATGGGTTCGGTGTCGCTCTGGTGGATGGCGGTGTTCAGCAGCATGACGCCGGCGAGGTGCTCGGGGTGGTCGACGGCCCAGCCCAGGGAGACCACGCCGCCCCAGTCATGGCCGAAGGTCACCACCGGACCGGTGAGGCCGAGGGCACGGGTCAGGTCGTCAAGGTCGCGCACGCGTCGGGCGAGCGGGCGGGCGACACCGGTGCGCTCCGAGAAGCCCATGTCGAGCTGGTCGACAGCGATGACGCGCCAGGCCGGCCGGCCGGCAGCGGCCGCAGCGGTGGCCTGGGCCACGAGGTCACGCCACAGGTAGGACCAGGTTGGGTTGCCGTGCACGCACAGGATCGTGCCGACCGGCTCCGCCCCGAGCCCGGCCAGCTGTTCGCCGTTGTCGAGCAGATGCCAGGCGTGGCTGGCACCGGGCGCCGTGCCGTCATCAGCCAGGCTGCTCTCGACGACATCGACGATCCGGGACCAGTCCGAGTCCAGGCCGGGAAGCCCGCTCGGCGGCACGCTCGCCGGAGCGAGGGCCGTCGCGGTACGCGGCAGCCGGAAGCTCACCACTGAATCTCCATCATGGCCGTGTTGAGGCCGGAGCCGACGCCCATCAGCAGGACCCGGTTGCCGGGCTGAAGCCGAGCGGCCTCTTCCGAGAGTGTGATCGGGATGGAGGCGGGCCCCACGTTGCCGTAGCCGGGGTAGGTCAGCGGCACCCTGCTGCGGTCCAGTCCGGTGGCCTTCACAATGGCGTTGGTGTGCACATCGGACACCTGGTGCAGGATGTAGCGGTCCATGTTCGACCAGCTCCAATCCCGTTTGGCTTCCGTCCAGGCCGATACGACGAGTTCCATGCCGCCCTTGAGCAGGGCCTTGGCGTCGGTGAACATGCCATCGACGCTGCCGACGCAGAGGTCGTTGAACTGGGTGGCCGCCCGGGTCACGCCGCCGAGGATGCGGTGTCCCTCCGGATGCGCGTCGGCCCGGCCGAGCACGGCCGCAGCGGCGCCGGAGCCCAGCGTGAGGCTGGCGAACTCGCTCATGAAGTCCTTGCGTCCGATGTCGGGCCGGCCGAGGCGTTCGATGGTGTTGGTCTGGATCTCGTCGGCATCCTCGCCGTCGATGATCACCGCGTACTTGATCTGGCCGGAGTCGATGAGCTGGGCGGCCAGGGTCATGCCGTTGACGAAGCCCAGGCAGGCGTTGGCGATATCGAAGTTCGTGGCCGACGACGGCAGGCCGAGTCCGTGGTGGATGCGCACCGCGACAGAGGGTTCCAGGTGTTTGCGGGTGACCGAGGTGTTGATCATCAGCCCCACCTCGCTGGGATCGACCCCGGCCTGAGCGAGGGCACGTTTACCCGCGGAGACGGCGGCGTCGTCGAAGGCCTGCCCCACGTCCCAGTTGCGTCGTTCGTGCACTCCGGCGACGCGCTGCAGCAGCCCCTTGGGCAGGCGCAGTCGCTTGAGCGCCGGCTGCAGGCGAGCATCGATCTCTTCGGAGGTGGTGATGCGCGGGGCGATGGTCGTGGCGACCGACAACAACGCAACATTGCGGTGCATCGTTGTTGCGTTTCCGTCCAACGGGGTCCCCTGTCGAGTTATGGGTGGCGACAAATCATGTCCTATCGATTTTCTCCCAGAAGTCTGGGTGTCAACCGTGCGTGAGCTGATGCCCGCAGCGGCTCCGAATGTCGGTGGATGCGGCGACGCTTACCTTCCATTATCAGCCTTTCTGACGGTGGTGCCGTCACCGGCCGCGCGCCCGGGTTCGGGGAGGGTCAGGAGAGGCGCGGCGTACCGGGTCTGGTGAGGGCGGCGGCCACCAGGAAGCAGGCACCACCCGTGATGGTGCCGACAGTAGCCCAGCTCGCCAGAAACTGTTGGCCGGACTCCGCTATCGGATACGCGCCGACCGCCGCAATGCCGAAGGCCACCGACCCCAGGAGGTTCAGCCAGGCGCCCCGCCAGGTTCGCGCCTTCGGGTCCCACAGGGCATCTCGCCCGGTGGTCGCAACAACGGCGAGGAGACTGGAGAGCAGGAAGCAGACAGACCCGTAGGCATCCGGCCGCCACCCGGTGCGCTCGGTGCCGCCGAGACTGGCCGCGAGGGCCGTCGCGGTGCTCAGATTGAAGAACAGGGTGCCGGCGAACTGGATGGCCGCGGCCCACCAGTCGAACCGGTCCGGCCGGTTGGTGGTGCTGCGCGGCGGCCGCCGACCGCTGAGATTGAGTTGGATGAACGCGGCGAGGGTGAAGAACAGTGAGCCGATGAAAAAGGTCAGGTTGTCGGCCACCGGGCCGACAGCATCCAGAAAACCGGGAACGGCACCCACGATGAAAAGCACCGACCCGATGATGAATCCCCAGGCCTCACGGCGCAGCCGGAGGAACGTCGGTGCCGTCACTTGATCACCTCGCCTTCGGCCGCAGCCATTATTGCGCTAGATGACCTCATCCGTGAGGGTGCTCGGGTTGCCGAACCTGTGCGCGGTGATCGAGATCGCCTGTTCCCGGAGGAACGGCAGCAGCTCGACCCGTCCGGACTGGGTGACCGGATGCGCGTAGACGGCGATGTCCGGGCTGCCGCCGAGGGCGTGGGCGAAAGCGGTGCCTGCAACAGCGGCTCCGACCTGGGGGTCGCTGCCGATCAGCCGCACCCGGCTCGTGCTGATTCCGCCGGCGGCTGCCCTGGCCAGCCATTCCTCGTCGCTCTCGATGATCACGGGGATATCGCGGGGAGCGAGGACGGTTCGCACCCTCGGGGGTACCGGCAGGGCGCTGGAGACGACGAACCTGGACTTGGACAGCAGGCCGGCCGCGATCACGCGCAACAGCAGGGCCAGACTGCCGTCGTCGCCCAGCCGCACGGTGACCGGCAGCGGGCGGTACCGGAACAGGTTGCGCTCCAGCCCGAGCGCGGACACGTCCGCGACAACGTCGAACTCCTCACGCCAAGCGAGGGCGTCGCTGAGCGCCGAGCGGCGCAGCACGTCGAACTCCTCGTAGGGCAGCGACGGCTGAGAAGCCTCGATGAGATCGGTGATGCGCTGTTCGAGGCCCCGCAGGTGCAGGGTGGAGCTGTTGACTCCCGGATCGGTGACCCAGCCGCCCAGACCGAAGAGGTAGTTGGGGCCGCCGGCCTTGGAGCCGGGTCCGACCGCCGAGCGCTTCCAGCCGCCGAACGGCTGTCGCCGCACGATCGCGCCGGTGATCCCGCGGTTCACGTAGAGGTTGCCGGCCTGAACCGTGTCGACCCACTGGGCGATTTCGTCGGCGTCGAGCGAGTGCAGCCCGGCCGTGAGCCCGTAGTCGACGGCGTTCTGGTAGCGGATGGCTTCCTCGAGATTCCGGGCGTGCATGACACCGAGCACCGGGCCGAAGAACTCGGTGAGGTGGAAGTACGAGCCGGGGGCGACGCCGCTGCGGATACCGGGCGACCACAGCTGCCCGACCCCGGTCTCGAGGTCGTCGTCGAGCAGCTGGGGCTTGACCAGCCAGCTTTCGCCGGCGCCGAGCTCGGTCAGCGCGTGCAGCAGCTTGCCGTCGGCGGGCTCGATGATGGGGCCCATCTGGCTGTCCGGGTCGGCGGGGCGGCCCACCCGGAGCGATGTTGCGGCATCCACCAGCTGGCCCAGGAATCGGGTGGACCGAGCGACCGACCCGACCAGGATCACCAGGCTGGCGGCGGAGCACTTCTGGCCGGCATGGCCGAAGGCGCTCTTGATCACGTCGGCGGCGGCCAGGTCGAGGTCGGCGGACGGGGTGACGATGATGGCGTTCTTGCCGCTGGTCTCGGCCAGGAGCGGGAGGTCCTCTCGCAGGCCGCGGAACAGCGTGGCGGTCTCGTAGGCACCGGTGAGGATGACCCTGTCGACGTCGGGATGGGCCAGCAGCCGGCTACCGAGAGCCCGGTCGGGCAGGTCGACGAGGGCGAGAAGCTCGCGCGGCACCCCGGCCTCCCAGAGCGCTTCGACCATCACCGCACCGGTGCGCTGGGCGAGGGCCGCCGGCTTGATGATCACGCCGGAGCCCGCGGCAAGGGCGGCGAGCACGCCGCCGGCCGGAATGGCCACCGGGAAGTTCCACGGCGGCGTGATCACGGTGAGCCGGGAGGGTACGAAGATGGCGCCCTGCACCCTGTCGAGCTCGCGGGCTTGTGCGGCGTAGTAGTGCGCGAAGTCGATGGCTTCGCTGACCTCCGGGTCGCCCTCGGCGATGGTCTTTCCGGTTTCGGAGGCCATCACCTCGATCAGGCGGTCGCGGTTGGCGGCCAGGGCCAGACCCGCGCGGTGCAACACCTGGGCGCGCTCGATGCCCGACTTCTTCCCCCAGGCGGCTCCGGCCGCGGTGACGGTGGCGATGACCTCGTCGAGCCTGTCGGCGTCATCGATGCGGGCCTGCTTGATGCTCTCCCTGCCCAGCATCGACGTCTCGACCCTGGCCAGGATGCTCCGGCCCCAGGCGCGGTTCGCCGGGAGCGACGGGTCGGTGTCGGGTTCGTTGTGGAAGCCGCCCAGGACCGACCGACTCGTGGAGACCGAACCCCGGGTCAGACCGAGCACCATCGCGGTGAGGTTGGGGTCGTCGGCCTCGGCCGGCGGCGTCGTCAGTGGGGGCGAGTCGATGTCGGGCAGGGGCTCGAGAGGCACAACCACCGAGCGGTCCTGGTCCCGGTTCGCCGGCGGCACGAACACGGTGCCACCCGGCGTGCCCGGTGCGGTCTCAAGGGCGGCCAGGGAGTCGAGGAAGCGCTGTTTCTCCCGCTCGAACAGGGCCGGGGTGTCGGCCAGTTCGAACACCGCCGACATGAAGTTCTCCTCGCTCGCGTTCTCCTCGAGGCGGCGGATGAGGTAGCTGATGGCCACATCGAACTCCGCGGGGTTCACCACCGGCGTGTAGAGCAGCAGCCGGCCGACGTCCTTCTTCACGGCCTCGGCCTGGCTCGTGGCCATGCCCAGCAGCATTTCGAACTCGATGCGGTCGTCCACACCGCGCTGCTCGGCGAGCAGGTGCGCGTAGGCCACGTCGAAGAGGTTGTGCCCGGCCACGCCGATGCGCACGGCGTCGGTGTTCTGCGGGGTGAGCGCCCAGTTGAGCACACGCTTGTAGTTGGTATCGGTGTCCTGCTTGCTGGCGTAGGTGGCGAGCGGCCAGTCGTGCACCGTCGCATCCACGTGCTCCATCGCGAGGTTGGCCCCCTTGACCAGGCGCACCTTGATGGGGGCGCCGCCGCCGGCTCGGCGGGCGTGCGCCCACTGGGTGAGTCCTTGCAGCGCGCCGAGCGCGTCGGGCAGGTAGGCCTGCAGCACGATGCCGGCCTCGAGGCCCTGCAGCCGCGGCTGGTCGAGGATGCGTTCGAAGACCGCGATGGTGAGGTCGAGGTCGCGGTATTCCTCCATGTCGAGGTTGATGAACTTGGGTGTCGGTGACGCCGCGGCGAGCTCGTACAACGGGGTCAGGCGTTCGACGACCCTGTCGACGGCCTCGTCGAACGCCCACATCGACAGCTGGCTGGCGATCGAGGAGACCTTGATCGACACGTAGTCCACATCGTCCCTGGCCAGGAGTTCGCGGGTGCCGGCGAGGCGACGCAGCGCCTCTTTCTCGCCCAGCACGGCTTCGCCGAGCAGATTGATGTTGAGCCGGTTGCCGGATTCCTTGAGTGCCTCGATGGAGGGGCCGAGCTTCTCTGCCGTCGCATCCACCACCAGATGACCGACCATCTGGCGCAGCACCCTGCGGGCAGCCGGGATCACGACCCACGGCAGTACCGGGCCCATGACGCCGCCGACGCCGATGGCGCCTCGCAGCACCGGCGGCAGGAAGGCCGGCGCGAGCTTGGCCACCCGTTGCAGGTTGTAGCCGGCGACCATCACGTCCTCCGGTCGCATGACGCCGTCGACGAACCCCACGGTGAAGTCGAGGCCGTTGGGGTCCTTCAGGACGCCGGCGAGCCGCTCAGCGGAGACGTCTGCTGGGATCGTCGCACTGTCGGCCAGCCACTTGGTGACCAGGGCCACGACCTCCACACCGAGGTCCTGCTGCACGTTCGGGAGGCTATTGCTCATGCTCCCGAGGTTAGTCGCAGCAACCCCTCAAGGTGCTCGTCCACGGCGGTGATGTGTCGGCGTTTCTCATCTTCGGGCAGGAACGAGGCCACGAACGAGTTGCGGGCCAGCGTCGCCATCTGGTGGTGATCCAGGCTGAACTCGCGCTGCAGGGCAGCCAGGTTGTCATCGACGTAGCCACCGAAGTAGGCGGGGTCATCGCTGTTGACGGTCACCAGAAGGCCGACAGCGAGCATGGCGGGCAGCGGATGCACACCGAGCATCGGAATGGCCCGCAGGCACACGTTCGAGAGCGGGCACACCGTGAGCGGGATCTGCCGCTTGCGCAGAATTTCCACGAGGTCATGGTCTTCGATGGCGCGGATGCCGTGATCGATCCGCTCCACCCCCAACAGGTCGAGGGCTTCGCGCACGTAGTCCGGCCCGCCCTCCTCGCCTGCGTGCGCCACCCTGTGCAGCCCGAGGGCCGTGGCCCTGGCGAAGACCTCGGTGAACAGGGAGGGCGGGAAACCGACCTCGGCGGAGTCGAGTCCGACGCCGATGAACTGGTCGAGGTACGGGAGGGCCGCCTCCAGGGTCTCCATTGCCGCCCGACCGCCCAGATGACGGAGGAAGCAGAGAATGAGGTCGGCGGAGATGCCCAGCGTGGCGCGGGCGTCGCCGAGGGCGCGGGTGAGGCCGGCGAACACGACGCCGAGAGGGATGCCGTTGGCGAGGTGCGTCTGCGGGTCGAAGAAGATCTCGGCCCGGCGCACTCCCGCGGCGGATGCCCGGGTGAGGTACGCCATCCCGAGATCGTAGAAGTCGGCCTCGGTGCGAAGCACCGCCAGGTTGTCGTAATAGATGTCGAGGAACGACTGCAGATCGGTGAACCTGTACAGCTCTCGCAGGGCGGCGGGGTCGTAGCTGGGCAGTTCGACGTTGTTACGTCGGGCCAGGGTCACGAGCAGCTCGGTCTCGAGGGTGCCCTCGATATGCACGTGCAGTTCCGCGACGGGCCAGGTGGCGACGGTCATAGCTCTTTCCCCCGGATTAAGGTGAGTCCCCATCGTGCCATGGCCGCGAACTGTCAGTTGAGCACCGAAAACTCGCGCTCCCGGTGTTGGGGGTTAAACGCAGAAAAGCCACCCCGGTCGGGGTGGCTTTTCTGTGTGTTTCTAAGTTAAGTCCGGCGGTGTCCTACTCTCCCACAGGGTCCCCCCTGCAGTACCATCGGCGCAAAGAGTCTTAGCTTCCGGGTTCGGAATGTG